>JBFFMG010000241.1:0-5916 GCA_041554215.1 Labilibaculum sp. | reverse complement strand
CTGATGAACAAATTAATGAAATTTACTTTTTCGATCCTCTTAATTCTTCTAACAACCAGTAATTCCTGGGCCGATTCTGAAAAAATTAAATTTGGCAAAGTATCCATGGAAGAATTAGAAATGAAAGTATACGAGCAAGACACAAGTGCTGTTGCTGTTATCCTTTACGATAGTGGAGCATCGTTTTTTGAAACAGAATATATAAACGATGATACTGATTTTACCTGTACATTTGAACGACATGTGCGAATAAAAATTTTAAAACCAGAAGGATTTGATTTTGCTACGTTTAAAATCCCCTTGTACCATAGCGAAAGTAAAGAAGAAAAACTCGGAACTTTAAAGGCCAGAACCTATAATTTAGATGGGAAAATTATTGTAGATAAACTTGAAAACAGTTCTATTTTTAAAGAAGAGACGTCACCCAATTGGAATCGAGTAAAATTTACAATGCCAAACATAAAGGCCGGTTCGGTAATAGAATGCAAATATCAGATTAGATCTCCATTCTTTTACAATTTTAGAGCTTGGCAATTTCAGTATAGTATTCCCGTTGTTTATTCGAACTACAACACAAGAATTCCATCCTATTTTAATTATCAAAAAACAACAAAGGGCTATTATCCGGTTACCACAACAGATGAAGGTCAGAGAACTGAAAATTTCCTAATAAAATACAAACAAATATCTAGAAACAGTCCAACGCCAAAAGAATACCAATATACTCTTTCCCCTACATCTCAGGTTTACAAATATACAGCCGAAAACATACCCGCGTTTAAATCAGAATCATACATGCTTGCAGAAGAAAACTATTTAAGCAGCATGCAATTTGAATTACAATCTTACCAATTTGACGGAGGACCGTTTAATAGTTTTACTTCAGATTGGAACAGCGTTCAAAATAAACTGATAAAATCGGATGATTTTGGAGGTAGATTAAAAAAAGATGGTTTTATAGAAGAAATTATAACACCTTTAATTTCAGAAGCTCAAAATGATGAAGAAAAAATGGCGATAATTTTCCAGAATGTACAAAACAACATTAAATGGAATGAAAAAAACAAATTGTATTGTGAAAACAGCCTAAGATCTGTTTGGAAAGACAAATCGGGAAGTTCTGCTGAAATCAATCTCCTTTTAGTTGCGATGCTTCGCGAGACAGGCATAAAAACGAACCCTGTCGTTTTGAGCACTCGTCAAAATGGAATAATTCATCCAGCACATCCGACAATAAGCCAAATGAACTATGTGATAGCATGTGCGGAAATAAACGACAAAAAGTATTTAATGGATGCAACAGATCCTTATTGTCCAATTGGGATTCTTCCATTTAGATGTTTAAATGACAAAGGCCGATTAATTACAGAGACTGGTTCGGACTGGATTAATCTTGACCCAAGCAAAGGATCAAAAATTGCAATCATGTCGAATCTTAGTTTAACTGAAGAAGGCACGCTTAAAGGAAAAGTTACTGAAGCTTTTTACGACTATGAAAGTGTTGACATCCGCAAAAAGATTTCTAACAATACGGATGCATACTCCGAAAAAATAGAATCAACTTACGAAGATTGGAACATCACAGATGTCGAATATAAAAATCTGGATGACAGAAACAATCCAGTTCAAATAAGCTATATGGCCGAAATTGAAAATGCAGCCAATATGGAAGGAGAACGAATCTATTTCAATCCAATTTTAAAATACAAAACAAGCGAGAACCCTTTTAAATTGGAGCAACGAGAATATCCGGTTAATTATGGATACCCAATAAATGTGACTTATTTACTTATTCTTAATTTACCAACTAACTTTATTCTGGAGGAGCAACCTAAATCAAGTAAAATAACTCTGCCTAACAATGGTGGTGAATATCTTTATCAAATTAGTCAGGCCAACAACAAACTCATGATCCGCTACATTTTTTCAACAGAAAAATCACAATATTTAGCATCAGACTACGAATTTTTAAAGGAATTCTACAATCAGGTAATCGCTAAGGAAAAGCAAATTTTGGTTTTAAAGAAAGTAGAGCCAACCGCGTTAAAATAATTACCAACAACATAAAACCAAAGAGGCTGTCCCATTAAAAGACAGCCTCTTTGATTTTATATTCTAATATTCTAGTACTCAAACTTTCCAAATTCACTTTTTATTGTCAATTTTTTTCCTTCATTTGGCTCACAACGGCCAATTATTTGAGCATCTACATTAAATTCTTTAGATATTGCGATAATATTTTCAGCAATTTCCTCAGGAACATACAATTCAAATCGGTGCCCCATATTAAACACTTTGTACATTTCATCCCAAGATGTACCACTTTGTTCTTTTATCAGCTTAAACAAAGGAGGTACTGAAAACATATTGTCTTTTACGATATGAATATTGTCAACGAAGTTAAGCACTTTCGTCTGAGCTCCACCCGAACAATGAATCATTCCATGAATCTGCGATCTGAATTGATCCAAGATCCTTTTAATAATCGGCGCGTAGGTTCTAGTTGGTGAAAGCACCAATTTACCAGCGTCGATATCAACACCTTCAACCTTATCGGTTAATTTACAATTACCCGAATAAACTAATTCAGCTGGCACTGCACTATCAAAACTTTCAGGATACTTTTCGGCCAAATATTTTGAAAAAACGTCGTGGCGAGCAGAAGTTAATCCATTTGATCCCATTCCGCCGTTGTATTCTGTTTCGTAAGTCGCAATTCCTGATGATGACAAACCAACAATTACATCGCCAGCCTGAATTTTCTCATTGGTAATTACATCCTCCCGCTTCATACGACAAGCAACTGTAGAATCAACAATAATGGTTCGAACTAAATCTCCAACATCGGCAGTTTCGCCACCTGTTGAATGAATATTAACTCCCATTTTACTATACTCAGCTAATAATTCTTCAGTTCCATTAATAATTTGAGACAGAACCTCACCTGGAATCAAATTCTTATTTCTTCCAATTGTTGATGACAAAAGAATATTATCAACCGCTCCAACACAAAGTAAGTCATCCAAATTCATGATTAATGCATCCTGAGCAATACCTTTCCACACGGAAATATCACCAGTTTCTTTCCAGTACATGTAGGCAAGAGATGATTTTGTTCCTGCTCCATCGGCATGCATAATATTGCAATAGTCTGCATCACCGGTAAGGTAATCGGGAACCACTTTACAAAATGCATTTGGAAATATACCTTTATCCAAATTTTTAATTGCACTATGCACATCTTCCTTAGAAGCTGACACTCCTCTTAGATTGTATCTTTCGTCTTTTCTCATGGTTGTTTAGATAAAAGGTGAGTAATATGAAAATAGAAATTCACTCATTCTAAATGCCACAAAATAGAGCACATAAAACACATTCATTCTTTTCTTAATTACTCAATTACTTCTTCATTTTTTTTGCTTCGGCAAAGGTAATCTTTTTCCCATTATTGTATGCGATCACAAACGCATTAATTCCAGTTTCACTAATCTTACCAGCCTCAGTCCTCGCTTCTTCTAAATCATCGAATATTCCTGTAGTGTATCTCACCGTAGAGGCATCAACGCTTCCGCGAAAAACAACTTTGTATTTTTGAAGTATAGGAGGCATCGTATTTTTATTGAACGCACCGATCTGAATTGTATAGAAAACACCTTTTATTTCTGATAAATCTTTAATTAATGTGTTCCCAATCTGACTGGAATCTGATCCGGGTTTTACTTTAGAATTTGGTCCGGGCTGATAATCTGTTGACAATACTCTAAAATCGGTTCTTCGATTCAACTGATTCGCCTCTTCCTTCTCTTTTTCTTTCAGCTTACTGATAAAAGCTTCGCTGAGCACATCACCTTCGGTTAAAAACCCAAACTCATTAGCTTTTATGGCACTTACAGTCTGAGGTTTCGATTCGCCATAACCATGAGCAATTAATCGATCCCAGTATATTCCTTTCTCTATTAAATAATCGACAACCGATTGAGCTCTTTTTTGAGACAGGTTTCGGTTCGTAGATTCACTTCCAACATAATCGGTATGCGATCCCAATTCAATGGTAATTTTAGGATTATCATTTAATGTTTCCACCAAAGCATCCAAAGCTGTTTTTGATTCTGCTCTCAATTCCCATGATCCAAAATCATAAAATATATTTGGCAATTCAATTCGTTTTTCAATCGGGTTTAACCCGATTACGGATTTAAAATTACGACTAATTCCTATTCCTAAAGTGCTTACTTGTTCTTTACCATTCAGAAATCCTTCTGCTGAAACCATCACAATGTATTCCAATTCTGGATTAAGATCGACTATAAATTGTCCTTCCTCGTTCGATTTAGTATCTGTTTGTTCACCGTTTGATGAAACCATATGAATCTCTGCTTTGGCAATTGGCTCATTTGTTTCCGAATTCACCACCTTTCCTGAGAAGGAAAATTGCAAAGGCACATAATCAAATCTATAAATATCATCGTTGCCATTTTTTCGAGAAGAAGTAAACATTCCCTTCTCTTGATCAAACTGAAACGCCATAGCAAAATCATCAGCAGTAGAATTTATTGGATATTTCATGTTTTCCACCTTCCAGACTCCAGTTTCTTCACGTTTAGCCCGATAAATATCTAAACCACCCATTCCTTCTTTTCGATCGGATGCAAAATACAAATCACCATTGTTTCTCACAAAAGGAAACAACTCATTATCAGGAGAGTTAATAGGCCGACCTAAATTTTGTGGTTCGCTCCAACTATTTCCATTTTTCTTTGCCATCCAAATATCATTTCCACCATAACCACCTGGCATATCGGATACGAAATAAAGAACGGTACCATCAACTGAGATAGCCGGATGCCCAACCGACAAACTATCTTTAACCAGATCGAGCTGTACAACTCCGCCCCAACCATCTTCCTGTTTTTGAACCGCGAATATTTTCGTTCCCTGATTACTCTTTGTTATTTTTTGAGAAGAAGTAAAATACAACACATCTGCCTCGGAAGAAAAACATGCCGCACCTTCATTCCAATCCGTATTAATTGTATCTCCGGCACTTCGCGGTTTACTCCATTGGTAAGAATCAATAATTACTTTTCGTGATGTGCCTTTTTTCTTTTTACTTTTCCGAATCACTTCGTTAGAATAATGAGATTCCAGAATATTTGAATAAAAATCTCCGGTAACACCATCTTTTTTAGGCTTATCTTTCAACTTTCTAGTTGATGAGAAAAAGATAACATTTGTATCTTTTCCCATATATATTGGACAAAAATCACTACTTGAAGAATTAAAATCACTTAATATCTCAACTTTATATCTTCCTGGATACTCTTCCCACTCACTAATTCTTTTTATAATTTCTGAAGGATCACCATCCGCTTTTGCCTGTGGTTTAAGATCTAAATATTCCACAAAATTTTCCTCGGCCTTATCCATCTTCCCATTCTTCACTTCGGCATATGCCAAACTTAAAACTGCATTCGAAAAAGTATCTCGATTCAAAATAGCCTTACGATACCATATTGAAGCCTTACGTGCTTCATTTACCTGATCGAAACAAGATGCAGCTTTAAATGCTATTTCAGCTTTAGATTCTTTGTCTTTGGATTTTTTATAAGCCTTTTCGTACAAACCTTGTGCGTAATAGTACTGGCCGGACTGAACCATTTTATCGCCACGATTTACATAAGATTGCGAAGAGCAGGAAACAAAAATTCCCAAAATAATTAAGATACAGATATTAGAAAAAAGCTTCATCCGATGAGTTTAAAATTCAATTATTGAACTAATACCGATTCGTATTTGAAATAATCTTTATCTGCGCAAGCTTGATATTGATTGTCAAATATCTATCGGCATTTACCAACTAATTTTGTTTTTTATATGGTACAACAAGGTATAAAAATAATTATTTTATTCCAGTGG
>JBFFMG010000240.1:0-5944 GCA_041554215.1 Labilibaculum sp. | reverse complement strand
CCGCTGCGGCGCCAACCAATGGGCCAAAAATGGTACCCATGCCTCCTAACAACGTCATCAGTACGACTTCGCCGGACATATGCCAATGCACATCGGTAAGTGACGCCAACTGAAACACCAGGGTTTTAGTTGATCCCGCCAATCCAGACAACGCGGCAGAGATAACAAACGCTGCCCATTTGTAATCATTTACGTTATACTGAATAGGTCACAAGCATTGAGTTTTGTTCTGTTTTTTGGATTTTGCTATGTGGTATATACTGCTTATGATGTAGTCTCTTTATCTAATACTTTAAGGTCTGGAAATGTTAAATGATTTTAAAAAGTAACATGCAATCCTTTTTTTATTAAATTTGGGAGTCAAAATTAAAAAAGGCAAACTTTTAGTTGGAAAAAGTAAATGATAACGAATGAGAAATCATTCATAAAAATACAGTTATTTCAAAACGTTTTTGGATTAACATTTTAACCAAACAGATTGAAAATTCCCAAATTAGTTGTTTTGGGTTTTGTCTCAAACCAGATTAACGGGTATCTGTTACAAAGTAAGTTGTTTACGTATGAAAAACATTCATCGATTTCTGTTGATTATCTTCTTAGCAATAAGTGTTACTCCTGTTTTTGCATCAGGCGACGAACATGACGAACATGCTTCTCAAGATTCACATCAAAAAGAAAAATTTGAACCAGGAAGTTTTATAATGGATCATATTGCTGATTCTTACGATTGGCATGTTTTTTCTGTTGGTGATTTTCACGCAACAGTACCTTTACCAGTGATTGTTCATTCACAGAATTCGGGATTTCATATTTTTATGTCCAGTAATTTTCACCATGGACATTCGGCTTACAAGGGATTCTCGATTGCTAAGGAAGGTGAATACAGAGGTAAAGTGGTAGAAATGATTAACGGACAAGAAGTTCGACCATTTGACATTTCCATGACCAAGAATGTGGTCGCTATGCTGATAAGTATGGCTATTCTACTTTGGGTATTCATTTCTGTTGCAAAATCTTATACAACACGAAAAGGCAAAGCACCTAAAGGCATGCAGTCGGTAGTTGAGCCAATTATTATTTTTGTTAGAGATGAAATAGCAAAGCCGGCAATTGGTGAAAAGAAGTACGGGAAATATATGCCGTATTTGCTAACTGTATTTTTCTTTATATGGTTGAATAACTTAATGGGCTTGATTCCATTATTACCCGGAGGTGCGAATGTCACCGGAAATATTACCATAACAATGGTGTTGGCATTGTTTACTTTTATAATAACTACCTTGAACGGAAACAAAGCATACTGGGCACATATTTTTAACACCCCAGGAGTACCATGGTGGTTGAAATTCCCGATACCATTGATGCCTTTGGTTGAGCTTATGGGAGTTTTCACGAAACCATTTGTTTTAATGGTCCGGCTTTTTGCCAACATTACTGCAGGTCACATGATTGTTTTGGCTTTTGTTAGTTTGATTTTCATTTTCGGACAAATTAGTCCGGGCTTAGGTTTCGGAACCTCAGTTGTCTCGGTACTTTTTATTGTATTTATGGATATTCTTGAGCTATTGGTAGCATTAATTCAGGCGTATGTATTTACACTTCTTTCTGCTCTTTACTTCGGTATGGCAACGGAGGAACATCATTAGGAAATTATCAACTCCTTAATCGGGGCTATTATAGTTTTTAATCAATTAACTAAAAACACTATGATTACATTAACAATTCTTCTTCAGGTTGCAGGTAGTATGGGTCTTGCAAAATTTGGCGCTGCTATTGGCGCTGGAATTGCTGCTATTGGTGCTGGCATAGGTATCGGTAAAATCGGAGGTTCTGCTCTAGAGAGTATTGCCCGTCAACCGGAAGCTTCTGGAGATATTCGTTCAAACATGATTGTTGCTGCTGCTCTTATTGAAGGTGCTGCATTTTTCGCAATTATTATTTGTTTGTTGGCTATCGTATTGTAATAGACTAAACCACAATTTGCCATAAGAGATTGTCTGAGGCAAATTGTGGTATCTATTTTGGATGTTAACATCACTTTAAGTGAATTAAAATAGAATAACATGGGTTTTATAACACCTGAATTAGGAACTTTTATATGGATGTTTTTTGCATTTTGTATCGTACTATTCATTCTGAAAAAGTTTGCTTGGAAACCGATATTAAGTGCATTAAAGGAACGTGAAGAATCCATTGAAGCTGCGCTTCTTTCTGCTGAACGTGCAAAAGAAGAAATGGTTGATTTACAGGCCGACAATGAAAGAATTCTTCAGGAGGCAAGAAAAGAGCGCGAGGCAATGCTAAAAGAGGCAAAAGAGATGGGAAGCAATTTGGTTAGTGAAGCCAAACAAAAAGCGATTCTTGAGGCTGATAAAGTAATCGAATCTGCTCGAATTAACATTGAAGGTGAAAAATTGGCTGCTTTAAATGAAATTAAAGCTCAGGTTGCAATTCTTTCTGTTGAAATTGCAGAAAAAATTCTTCGTCAGCAATTTGCTGATGATCAGCAGCAAAAAGATTATTTCAAAAAGTTAATGGACGAAGTGAAGCTGAATTAGCTAATGAGAGAATGAGTATTTGAGCTTTTGTTTTAGTCTCTTATCTCACATCCAATAATCTAATAGAACATGAACGAAAGTAAAATCTCGGTTCGTTATGCGAAGGCTCTTTTCGAATTAGGAAAAGAGGAGAAGTTAATAGAAACCGTAATTAAAGATATTCAACTAGTTGATGAGGTTTGTAAGACAATTCCAGAGTTTTGGCTTATGGTTGAAAGTCCGGTTGTTCAAACAGCTCAGAAACGAACTTCGGTTAACCTGATATTTGGAGAGAAAATCAATAAAATCAGTCTTAACTTTTTAGATTTAGTGGTGAAAAATCGTCGTGAAATTTATCTGAAGGATATTTCAAGAAACTTTTTGGCTTTGTGTCGAAAAGATAAAGGCATTTTATCAGCAAAATTGACATCGGCCTCAGTTATTGAAAAGGAGAGTAATGAAAAATTAATTGAGTTACTTTCAAAATCATTCAATGCAAAAATTGAATTAGAGGAAGTCGTTGATAAAGATATTATTGGTGGATTTGTGCTTCGTATTGAGGATCAACAGCTGGATGCCAGCGTTAGTAATCAGTTGAATCAAATTAAGCGTGAATTGCTTTCAAATCATATTAAATGAAAATAAGTTAGAAGTACTTAAAGTTAAAAGTACTTAAAGTATAAGGTATGTTAAACTTACTACTTTAGGCACTTTAAATACTTTAGACACTCTAAATACTTTAAACTTGAACAAATAAATTAAATATGGCTAGTATTAAACCTGCAGAAGTTTCGGAAATCCTAAAGCAGCAGTTAAAAGGATTAAAGACCGAGGCAGAACTGGAAGAAGTCGGAACCGTATTACAAGTTGGGGATGGTATCGCCCGCATCTACGGTTTATCGCACGTTGAATCCAACGAGTTGATCGAATTCCAAAATGGCGTTTTAGGTATTGTATTGAACCTCGAAGAGGACAATGTCGGAGCTGTACTTTTGGGTGAATCTCAAGGTATTAAGGAAGGGGATGTTGTGAAACGTACCAAACGAATTGCCTCTATTAATGTTGGTGAGGGCATGTTAGGACGAGTAATCAATACCATTGGACAACCTCTAGATGGAAAAGGCGAAATAAAAGGTGTGACATACGAAATGCCATTGGAACGTAAAGCTCCTGGGGTACTTTATCGTCAGCCGGTAACCGAGCCTTTACAAACGGGTTTAAAGTCGATTGATGCGATGATTCCTATTGGACGTGGTCAGCGTGAGTTAATCATTGGTGACCGTCAGACTGGTAAAACAGCAATTGCAATTGATACCATTATCAATCAAAAAGAATTTTACGACAAAGGTGAGCCGGTTTATTGTATCTATGTTGCAATTGGTCAGAAAGGTTCTACTGTTGCAAATATAGCCAGAACTCTGGAAGAGCATGGAGCAATGGCTTACACGGTTATTGTGATGGCAACAGCTGCCGATCCTGCTGCATTGCAGTTTTATGCACCTTTCGCTGGAGCTTCCATTGGTGAATTTTTCCGTGATACAGGTCGTCCTGCATTGATTATTTATGATGATTTATCGAAACAAGCGGTATCTTACCGTGAGGTTTCTCTATTACTTCGTCGTCCGCCAGGACGTGAAGCATATCCAGGTGATGTATTTTACTTGCATTCAAGATTGTTAGAGCGTGCAGCTAAAATCATTAATTCGGATGACATTGCCCGTCAGATGAATGATTTGCCTGAAAGTTTGAAGAATGCTAAGGATGAGAAAGGCGAGTCGATTATTAGAGGGGGAGGTTCTTTAACTGCGCTTCCAATAATTGAAACTCAGGCTGGTGACGTTTCGGCTTATATTCCAACGAATGTAATTTCCATTACTGATGGTCAGATTTTCTTGGAATCGGATCTTTTCAATGCTGGTATTCGTCCGGCAATTAACGTAGGTATTTCGGTATCTCGTGTGGGTGGTAATGCTCAGATTAAATCAATGAAGAAAGTAGCTGGAACATTGAAACTGGATCAGGCTCAATATCGTGAACTGGAGGCTTTTGCCAAGTTTGGTTCAGATATGGACGCTGCAACCCGTTCTGTTTTAGATAAAGGTTCCAAGAATGTGGAAATCTTGAAACAAGGACAATATTCACCTTACACGGTAGATAAGCAGGTAGCTATTTTATATTGTGGATCGCAAGGATTATTGCGTAATGTTCCCGTTAATAAAGTGAAAGAATTTGAAGTTGAATTTCTTGATTTCATGGCAATGAAACACAAAGATGTTATGGCGGAGCTTGGATCAGGAAAATATACTGATGAAGCACAGGCTGTATTAAGATCTGTTGCTGCCGAATTAAGTGCTAAGTATAAATAAAGCTGTTAGCTGTTAGCGGTTGGCTAATGGCTAAAAGCCTGTTAAAAACAATAGATGAATTCTGATATAAGAGATTTTATATCTCATATCTACAATCTAAAATCTATTAGAATAAATGGCTAATTTAAAAGAAATCCGTACTCGTATTTCATCGGTGCAAAAAACCAAACAGGTTACTGCAGCGATGAAAATGGTTTCTGCTGCTAAATTAAAAAAGGCTCAGGATGCTATTTTGCAAATTCGTCCGTTCGCTGATAAACTTCATGAGATTTTATCGAACTTAACTGGTAGTTTGGCTAATTCTGATGATAATTTATACGGTGCGGAGAGAAAACCTGAGAAGGTATTGTTGGTTGCAATATCTTCCAACAAGGGCTTGTGTGGCGGATTTAATGCAAACGTAATTAAGCAGGTTACTATTTTAGCTGGAACTACCTATGCCGAACAAAACCAGCGAGGTTCATTGCACATTTTGGCAATTGGAAAACAAGCTTATGAAATTCTCCGTAAGCAATTCAATGTTGTTGGAGAATACAATCATGTGTACGATAATTTGAGTTTTGAAAATGTTTCGGCCATTGCTTCTTCGGTTATGGAGGAGTTTGTAAAAGGAAAGTATGATCGGGTAGACATAGTTTACAATCAGTTTAAAAATGCGGGAGTTCAAATTTTAACAACTGAACAATTTTTGCCTGTTATTCAACCTGAAGAAGAGTTGAGCAGTCAAACAGAGTATATTTTTGAACCAAATCAGGAAGAAATTCTTGGGGAATTGATTCCTAAATCATTAAAAACGCAATTTTTTAAAGCCATGTTGGATTCTTTTGCTTCAGAACACGGAGCAAGAATGACTGCAATGCATAAGGCTACAGATAATGCTTCTGATTTAATTCAGGATCTGAATTTGACTTATAATAAAGCGCGTCAGTCTGCAATTACCAACGAAATTTTGGAGATTGTATCGGGAGCAAATGCATTGTCTAGCTAATGCCATTTTAAAGAGCCTATTTAAACAATTTTATATTGCTGCAAGCTCACCTT
>JBFFMG010000239.1:0-6002 GCA_041554215.1 Labilibaculum sp. | reverse complement strand
GAGTTCAACTTGAAAATCGGAGCTATTGCAAAAGTTGCACAAAAAAATGAAACGGAAGCCTTTGCACCGGTTAAGGAATCTAAAGATACAAAAGGACTTTGGGCAGTATTTATTTTTGCTTTTTTAGGTGGTTTAGCGGCAATTTTCACACCATGTGTGTTTCCTATGATTCCTATGACTGTGAGTTTCTTTATGCACAGTAGTGAAAATAAAGCAAAAGGTAGAGCACAGGCTTTCTTTTATGGTGCATCTATAATTGGTATCTATACTTTTATTGGAACTTTACTTGCAGTTGTAATGGGGCCAGATTTTGCGAACTTCCTTTCCACTCACTGGGTACCAAATATTTTATTTTTTCTGATTTTTATGGTGTTTGCTGCATCATTTTTCGGAATGTTTGAAATAACAATGCCTAGTTGGATGGTGAACAAATCCGTTTCAAAAGAAGATAAGGGTGGACTAATGGGTGCTTTCTTTATGGCCTTTACCTTGGTTTTGGTTTCTTTTTCATGTACTGGTCCTATTGTAGGTGCTATTTTAGTTGCCTCGGCAGGAGGAGAAGTATTAATGCCAATTATTGGAATGTTAGGATTTTCTACCGCATTTGCTATGCCATTTACCTTGTTTGCCATTTTCCCGGGATGGCTAAACAAAATGCCAAAATCAGGCGGATGGTTAAACTCGGTAAAAGTAGTATTGGGTTTTATCGAACTTGCTTTGGGTTTAAAATTCTTAAGTATTGCAGATCAAACTTACCATTGGGGAATTTTAGATCGAGAGATCTACCTTGCTGTTTGGATTGTGGTGTTTACACTAATGGGCTTCTATTTATTAGGGAAATTAAAATTTTCTCACGATAGTGATATTAAATTCATTAGTGTTCCCCGCTTGATGTTGGCTATTGCAACCTTTTCATTCGTAGTATACATGGTTCCTGGTTTGTTTGGAGCACCTCTAAAAGCACTTTCAGGATATATTCCACCACAAGCAACACAGGATTTTGACATCAATAAAATTGTAAGGAATAATGCGGACAATGGTGGAGGAGTTCATCAGGAAGCTCATAAAGCTAAATTTTCTGATTTTCTGCACTTGCCTCATGGTTTAAATGGTTATTTCGATTTTGAAGAAGGAATGGCAGCTGCTAAAAAGTTGAATAAGCCCGTTTTTATCGATTTCACAGGTCATGGTTGTGTTAATTGTCGTGAAATGGAAGCGAACGTATGGTCTGATCCGAAAGTATTAAAGCGTTTACAAGAGGATTACATTGTTATAGCTATGTATGTTGATGATAAAACAGAATTACCTAAAGAAGAGTGGATTGTTTCTACTTATGACGGTAAGAAAAAGAAGACTTTAGGAAAGAAGAATGCCGATTTTCAAATACAGAATTACAATGTGAATGCTCAACCATACTATTGTTTATTAAATGGTAGTGGCGATGATTTGGCAACACCTACATCTTATGATTTAGATGTCAACAATTTTGTGAAATTTTTGGATGAAGGAATTAAAAACTTCAAGCTTAATAAAACAGCATCTGTAATTAAGTAGTATCTATAAAAGCGAAATTATTTTGTTTTAGCAAGATGACAAGAAGATATTTAAGATTCAAAATTTAGTTTGTGATAATTAGTTAGTGAGTTTTCATTGGTAAAGAGTGAAAACGTGGTTAGTAGGGAAGATGTAGATGGCAGGGCCGGCAATCCCTGTCATCTCATCATCAAACTTGAATAGATTTTTAAGTCGTTAAAACAAAATCAAGATAAACAACAACAAACATTAGTTAGTGGTGAAAAGGGCAGGGACGTTAAGTTATTTACCCCAATATCTGATCTAAAAACTCCCTGCTCTTTTTTAAGAAATTTAAGTTATGCTATGAAAACCACCATCGAATCCTAATTGAGCACCACAAAATTTTCAATTAAGAATCAATGGAAACCCAAGAATGCAAAGTCTCTCGGAAATAGTAATGAGAAGAACTTATAAAGTAAAATTTAAAGTATGAACAAAATTGTTACTCTACTCCTTGTGAGTATTTTATTTTCTGGTTTGTTAACACAAGCTCAGAATACTACAACAATACCTTTGGACTCGAAGGTAAAGCACGGTAAGTTATCTAATGGTTTAACTTACTATGTAATGCATAATGAGGAACCAAAAGATCGTGCCAGTTTTTATTTCGTACAAAACGTTGGTGCTATCCTTGAAGAGGATGCTCAAAATGGTCTGGCGCATTTTTTAGAGCACATGGCTTTTAATGGTCTGAAGAATTTCCCTGGTAAGGATATGTTGGATTATTTGGAGAAGAATGGCATTCTTTTTGGTCGTGATATTAATGCTTACACAGCTCAGGATGAAACTGTTTATAATATCAGTAATATTCCTACCGGAAATGAAGGATTAGTGGACTCCGCCTTATTGGTTTTGCATGACTGGTCTGGTGGATTATTGCTGGAAGGCGAAGAAATTGAGTCGGAACGTGGCGTTATTCATGAAGAATGGAGAACTCGTCGTGATGCTAGTTTCAGACTAAGAAATGCAACCAATCATGTGATGATGAATAACTCAAAGTACGCCGATCGTGATGTGATTGGTTCTTTGGATGTGATTGATAATTTTAAGCATCAGGAACTTCGTGATTACTATGAGAAATGGTATCGTCCTGATTTACAAGCCGTAGTTATTGTTGGAGATATTGATGCTGAAGAGATAGAAGAGAAAGTACAGGCTTTATTCTCGAAAATTCCAATGCCGAAGAACGCTGCTGAGCGTACTTATACTCAAGTTGAGGATTCTAAAGAAGTAGCTTATGTTGCTGCTAAAGATAAGGAACAAAAAAGTCTGAGTATCATGTGGTTGTTCCGTAGCGATTTGGATGCTGTAAAGACCGAAGCAACACAAAGAAACGATATGGCTAAAGGCATGTTCAATCAGATGCTTACTGCTCGTATTGCTGAGAAAACTAAGAAATTGGAATGCTCGGCAATGGGTATTCAGGTTGGTGGATTTGATTTAGCCCGTACCAAAGGTGGTGATTATATTTACGTGATGCCTAAAAGGGGTAAAGAACTGGAGGCATTCTCTGAAGCACTAACAGAATTGGAACGTATTAAGCGTTATGGTTTTACCGTTTCTGAGCTTGAACGAACTAAAGTGCAATACATGAGGTCCTATGAGTCATATGCTGCGAATTACAGCAAAATTTCAAATGATAAGTGGGCGAAGCAATTAGGCGATTTGTTTTTAAAGGCAGAAGCCTTTCCTTCCTTGGAGTGGGAAATGGAATTTGCCGCTAAAACCATTCCTGCTATCACACTCGAAGAGGTGAATGCGTTTATTAATTCTTATTCTAATGTTGATAATTCAGCATTAGTATTACAAGGTCCTGATAATGAAACGCAGGTTTACCCAACTAAAGAAGAATTATTAGCGGTTGCAGCTAAAGTGAAATCATCAAATGTTGAAGCTTATGTAGATGAAGCTGGAGATAAACCTCTTGTTGCTAAGAAATTAAAAACAGTAAAAATTTCAAGCCAATTTAAAGTTGAAGGAACTGATGCGAAAGGCTATATTCTAGAAAATGGTGCAAAAGTAGTAATTCTACCTACTGAATACAGTAAGGATGAAATTTCGATGTCTTCCTTCAGTTTTGGTGGAACATCATTAATTGCTGATAAAGATCTTGCTTCCGCAGATATGGCAACAGGAATCTCTCAAATGTCTGGTGTTGGTGAGTTTGATGCAACTCAACTACAGAAAAAATTAGCAGGTAAAATTGTTGGGCTAAGCGCAAATTTAGGTGAATTGACAGAAGGATTCTCTGGATCAGCATCACCTCAAGATTTTGAAACCATGATGCAATTATTATACTTGAATTTTGAGGCACCTCGTTTCGAAGAAGCTCCTTTCAATGCACAGATGGCACGTATGAGAAATTACGTTGCAAATATTGGTGTAGATAATAAAAAAGCGCTTCAAGATACAATTGCTTTAGTAAGTACCAATTATTCTTCTCGAACCTTACTTTTCGGAGAAGATTTCATTAATAAGATCGACTTTAACAGAGCTACTGAAATTTATAAGGAGCGTTTCTCCAATGCAAGTGACTTTACCTTCATTTTTGTTGGTAATATTAACGAAGAGGAGCATTTGCCAATGATTCAGAAGTACATTGGTAACATCAGCTCTACGAATAAAACGGAAGCATTTGTAGATCATAAAGTGGGACCAGCTAAAGGAAAAACAAGCAGAATTTTCGAGCGTGAAATGGCAGTTCCTAAAACAACGGTTACTTATGCGCTACAGGGTGATTTCGATTACACTTTAGAGAATAGGTTGATGCTAAATATGGTTTCTCAACTTTTGTCTAAAAGATATATGACAACTATTCGTGAAGAAGAAGGCGGATCTTATGGTGTTGGTGTTAGTCCTTCTGCATCAAAGTTACCTACTCCAGAATTTTCATTGAATATCAATTTCGATTGTGATCCTGCGAAGTATAATCGTTTACTTGATATTGTAAATGAAGAGATTGTTAAGATTCAAAATGAAGATTGCGATGCTATTGACTTGAATGAGATTAAGAACAATTTTAGTAAAAGCAGAGAAGAGGCTGAATTACAGAACTCTTTCTGGATGAGTAGTATTCAAAAAAATCTGATGTTAGGTTCGAAATTAACTTCTAAGGAAGATTATAAAAAATTAATTGAAAGTATCGATGCAAAAGCGATTCATAAATTTGCAAAAACGATCTTAAAAAACGTGAATACTGTTGAGGTAATCATGAATCCATTAAAATAATACAACAAAATCATTAGTCTGTTTTGATTTAGTTAAGACCGGTTGGTGTTAGGAACTGGCCGGTCTGCTCTTTTATCATATACCAATTTAATATCAAAATGTTCTTTACTAAAATGAATTAATTTTTAGCTGTATCGAGGCAAAAAAGTAAAGCATAGCCATGTTACGGTGCATCTTTTTTAACAAAGATATAGCTGAAAAGAAACATTTTATAAGTTGTGTTTTGATGTTAATTTGGTATTATTCTATTAACCAACCACAAAAAACAAACAAACATTAACCTAAATGGAAAGCAATTGCTGCTTTTGGAAAAAGACGATAATGAGGGAAGTTTACTTACAAAAACTAAAGGAAGAATTTGTGCCAGCACTAGGCTGTACAGAGCCTGTTGCTGTTGCATATGCTGCCGCTAAAGCTAGAGAAATCTTAAATGAGATTCCTGAGCGAATTGAATTTCACGTAAGTGGAAATATTTTTAAGAATGGAATGGGCGTAGGGATTCCGGGCTCGGCTATGGTTGGTTTAACCATTGCAGGAGCACTGGGAGCACTGGGAGGTAACCCCAAAGCTGGTTTAGAAGTACTGGATGGAATTAGCCCTGACATTGTTGAATTGGCACAAACTTTTGTGAGTCAGGGAAAAGTTCATGTAGATGTAAAGTATGGTGTTTCTAAACTATACATTGAGTGTATTTGTTTTAGAGGAGAAAACCAAAGTCGTGTTGTAATTCAGGATAGACACACAAATATTATTTTAGCTGAACGTAATGGGTGTGTAATTTTTAGTAATAGCTCCGAATTAGTAAAAGACAGCGGTGCTAGTATGAAAGACTGGAGTTTCAGCAGTATTTATGAATTTATTAATACTGTCGATTTAGCCGATATAACTTTTCTTGAAAAGGGAATTACCCTTAATAAATCGATTGCAAAAGAAGGCCTTAGTGGAAATTATGGTTTGCAGGTAGGTAAATCGATGATGCTTAGTATTCAAAAAGGCATATTAAAAGAAGATTTGATGAGTCGTGCCATAATGCTTACAGCAGCTGCCTCGGATGCACGAATGGCCGGTAGTGCGATGCCTGTAATGTCTAATTGTGGAAGTGGTAATCAAGGAATAAGTGTAACCCTTCCTGTAGTTGTGGCAGCCGAAGAAATGGGTGCCGATCGAGAGAAACTTCTTAGGGCTTTGGCTCTGGCATT
>JBFFMG010000238.1:0-6043 GCA_041554215.1 Labilibaculum sp. | reverse complement strand
CTTGTTGGCTTCAAAAATAGATTTGTATTTATTGGTCTTCCCCTATAACTCTTTAGCATTTTTTGATTGATAATCGCCTTTTTTAAGAGTGTATAATTGTTTTTCAGGTTTTGGCGGTTCAGTAGTTGTAGGATTACTAGCAATAATTTGATCATTAACTGAAGATATTTATTTAATTTCAGGCAGTAACATTAATTTTATTTTCTGGAACTACGCATAAAAATAGGTGTGCACTGCTTTACTATAAAATAATGAAAAATGAATTTAATTTCACAAAAAAAGTTTGATTCTTTAGAGAATCAAACTTCTAATTGATTTAAACACAAACCGATATTTTCAGGTAAACTAATTTCGGCTAATGGTTATTTTGTTTATAAAAAAGGACTAGTTTTTCTTTGCTTTTTTCTCTCTTTTCTCTTCCTTTTTTTCTTTTGCCGTTTTGGTCGACTCCTTTTTAACATTTTTCTTAGCGTCTTGAGACTTAGCCATGATATTTTAGTTTTTAATTAATTTTTTATTGTGAAAATAGTATATCAAAAATACAAAATAAATTATCTTTTGCTAATATTCTGATTATTTGGTTTTGAGTAATTTCAGTACCCATAACTCAACCATTTCTTCATGTCGCCAGTTTTGGTTCCGTTTTGAATTTTTTGAGGCCGATCTTACCTTCTTATGCAATAATAATTCTTTTTCAAATCGACCGCCTTCGACTAATTCTTTTTCTATAGGGTGACTTGCTTTTTGATCGGTAATTTGTGCTAAATTAGAAAATAAAATAACGACTTTGCCTTCTGGTTTTAAGTGTTTCTTTGCTTCGGTGAAAAAACGTGTAAACAAATCTTTCTCATAATAAATAGCCGTGTCAATAACTTCCTGATTATATGTAGCTGGTAGCCATGGCGGATTAAATACAATTAGATCTGTTTTGGCATTATTTTGAGCAAATAAATCTCCAAATTGCAGTTCTATTTTCGATTCCAACTTGTTTTCCTTTATGCTTTTAGATAAACCAATAATTGCATTGGGATTGATATCTGTTCCATAAACCTTTTGAAATCCATGTTTCAACATTTGAAAGCTTAAAATACCAGAACCAATTCCTACATCAATAGCTGATTTTTTTTCTCCTTTGTAGCGCTCAAGCCACTTATCGAATTGTTTTAAGTGTTCGAATCGGGTAGGGAAATATGTACCGTAAAAAGGATGTATTTTACGGTCAATTACAGGTATTAAAATTCCTTTCTCGTACCATTGCCATGAGCTGTTAAGTCCTTGAACCTGAGGAAATGGCAATAAAAATTCCGTAAGCTCTGGATACAGGCTTTTTAACCATCCAATTTCTGGAGCTTTTCTTACTGATAGTTTGTTATTGGTAATGTGTAAAAGCAATTTATGTGATAGCTCTCTATAGGCAGTGCGAAATTCGCGTTGCCCACGAAAGGATTGATCTGGGTATTTTTTTTCAAGATGTTTTTTTAATTCGCTGAGTACTGCAAGACCGCTACTGTAGTAATCGACAATTAATACCGAATGCCCTTCAATAAGTGCATCTACTGCATCTATAGGATCCATGCGTTTTTTGTATGGAACTACATCCATATCGGTAACAATTGGTTCTGGTCGATTTACTGATATCTTTTTGCCAGATATTCTCATCTCTAATTCACTCTTAACCATTCCTCGTTTATTTTTTTGCGCTTCGCAAAACCAAGGTAAGTTCCCTAAGCAATGTCTATTTCGCAGTTAATTTTAAAAATTGTGTAAACGTAGTACAATTACTGATGATATTACCTTCTATTTCTTTAAATAATTGAATTTGTAGTGTAGAATTCAGTTAAATTAATACGTTTGTTATTTCGAACAGAAGATATTGATAACCAGAAATGCTTACTGGCAATCCTTTCTCGGCTACTTCTTCAGACTTAAGTCTGATTTCGCTATTTGAATACATATTCTCGAAACACAATTCTGTGGTAAGAGGAATATCCATAATTTCCATAGCATGTGTTGGTATTTTTACTTGAAGATGTTGAGGGTAAGCATCAAAATTACAGATTACCAATACTTTTTGTTCAGCTGTATGCCTCAAAAAGGCATAAACCTTATCCGAGTTAAAGATTGAAGAATCGGTATTTTGCCACATAATGTCGTAAAATTCACCATTGACTATAGCGGGAATCTGTGCATATTTCAAAATGTCACGATAAGCGTTTAGTAAGTGCTTTTTCTCATCGGAGAGTAACTCTTCATTAAACTTACCATTGTTCATCCATTTTTGATGTTCGGGTAAGTTCCAGTAATCAAATATCGTTGAGCGTCCATCGGAGCCACTGTAACCCGATTCGTCCATTCCTTTTTCGGCAAATTCCTGTCCGGAATAGATCATGACTGCACCACGATTTATGCATACCGAAAGCATCATCCCCGGAAGGGCTTTAGCAGGATCTGAAGCAAAATAAGGTGAGGCAATTCTTTGTTCGTCATGATTCTCAAGAAATCGGAGCATGTATTTGTCCAGATTATTTAAAGATTGCCAACATTGAGTAATATCGCTTGCAGCTCTTTCTCCTCGAATAATGCCTTTAAGCGTATCATATAAACCAACTTTGTCGTATAAATAATCAAATTTCCCTGTTTTGATGTAAGTTTCGTATAGGTAAGGATTGTAGACCTCGGCAATAAAAAGAATATCAGGAAATGAAATTTTTATTTCGCCAATTACCCAATGCCAAAATTCAACGGGCACCATTTCTGCCATATCACAACGAAAGCCATCAACCCCTTTTTTTGCCCAATAAAGCAAGATATCTTTCATCTTTATCCAGGTGTCAGGAATTGGATCAAAGTGTAAGGAATGTCCATTTTGATAATCGACACCATAATTTAATTTTACAGTTTCGTACCAATCGTTTAGTTGCGGATAGGCTGTAAATTGGTCGTTTCCTGTTGCCTTGGCTGGATATTCAAGATAATCTGTATTGGGAAAACGATTTTTTATTTCGTTCGATAGATGAAGGTGTTGATGTGGTAAGTAGTAAAAATTATTGTTGGGCGAAAAGGCTTTACTGCCATCATCTTCTGAACCAAAATCGGAAACTCCATCTGGTTTTATATCTGAATGGTATTCTCTGGCTAAATGATTAGGTACAAAATCGATAATTACCTTCATATCGTTTTGATGAGTTCGGGTAATAAGATCTTGAAATTCTTGCATTCTATTATTCACATCTTTAGCCAAATCGGGGTTCACATCGTAGTAATCTAAAATGGCATAAGGAGAACCTGCCTTTCCTTTAATCACTAATGGGTTTCCATTTGGAATACCAGCGTTTGGATATCCTTCAGCAATCGCATGTTCAATAATTCCAGTGTACCAAATATGAGTAATTCCAAGTTTTTTAATTTCCTGAAGGGCTTTATGACTGATATCATTGAACTTTCCTGTTCCATTTTCGCATCGCGAGCCATTCACAATAAGCTTTGTGTTTTTATTTCCAAATAAACGAGGAAACAATTGATATATAATTGGTTTGGTAACTATCATGCTTAAAAAATGCTTTTTGAAGGGATGTGTTTGAATACCAGTGCGGTTCTGCTTGGTAAGTACAAATATACTCTGTGGATTTTAGACATTTGAGCCTCAGGTTTGGAATAGTAAAGTAGATTGCCATCTACACGATCGAAACCACCGTATTTTTTCTCATCAGAATTAAGAATAAGCTTATACTTGCCAGATTTTGCAGGAATTCCGTAATAGGTAAACGATTCGCTAGGGTTTAGATTGTAAACAAAAAGTAAATCTTTTCTCAGAACAGCTAAAACTTGATTTTTTTGATCTGACTGAACACAATTAATATAAGGTTCATCGATGAATTCCTCATTATTTTGCAGAGCAATCATATCTTTATCGAATTCGTTTAGAGATTCGAAACGTAAGTGTTGATTGTCAACTAAACTCCATTGACGGCGTGCATGTTTATAGGACCAATTGTTACCTGCGCGCGGAAAATCAATCCATTCTGGATGCCCGAACTCATTTCCCATAAAATTTAGGTAGCCATTTCCAGAACAGGAAAGGGTTAATAATCGAATTAATTTATGAAGCGCAATTCCACGATCAACCACTAGGTTTTGGCTTGATTTGTCCATGCTGTCATACATAGCCTTTTCGATTAGTCGGAATATAAGTGTCTGATCACCAACAAGTGCCTGATCGTGAGATTCGGCATAACTTATGGTTTTCTCTTCGGATCGTTTGTTGGATAATTCGTAAAAGATATTCCCTACATTCCAGTCTTCATCATGAGTTTCTTTAATAAGCTTTATCCAATAATCGGGAATTCCCATGGCCAATCTAAAATCGAAATCCAATCCTCCATCTTTTATAGGTGAAGCTAATCCTGGATAACCACTCATTTCTTCGGCAACACTAATTGCATTTGGATTGTATTCGTGAATCAACTTGTTGGCCAGTGTCAGATAACAAATAGCATCTTCATCTTGTCCGCCATCAAAATACATTTCATAGCTGGTAAAATCTCTCGATAAACCATGATCGTAATACAACATACTTGTAACACCATCAAAACGATATCCATCGAAATGATACTCCTCTAGCCAGTATTTAATATTGGATAACAAAAGGTGTAATACCTCATTTTTCCCATAATCGTAGCACAAAGAATCCCAAGCAGCATGCTCTCTTCGTTCATCTGCATGAAAAAATTGATAAGGAGAGCCATCGAAATTACCAAGGCCTTCCAATTCATTTTTTACCGCATGCGAGTGAACGATATCCATAATTACCATGATGCCCAGTGAATGTGCTGCATCAACTAGTTTCTTTAATTCTTCGGGAGTTCCAAAACGGGAAGAGGCAGCAAACAAACTAGAAACATGGTATCCAAAAGAGCCATAATAAGGATGCTCTTGAATGGCCATTAATTGAATTGTATTGTAGCCGGCCATATGAATTCTAGGCAATACTAATTCACGAAATTCATCGTAAGTACCAACGCTTTCTTTTTCGGTGGCCATGCCAATATGTGCCTCATAAATAAGAGGCGATTTGTATTTGACCCTTTTTTCATCGAATTTCCATTCAAAATCCTTTTCATTTTGCCACACTTGAGCAGAATAAATAAGTGTATCTAAATCTTGAACGACTCGAGTACACCAAACAGGAATACGCTCGCCTTTACCTCCTGGCCAATAAAGTAATAATTTATATAAATCTGCCTGTTTTAGTGAGGCTAGGCTGAGTTTTAACTCAAAGTTTCCATTTTCGATTTTCTCGAATTGGTAGATTTCATGTTCTTGCCAGTTCGAAAACTCACCAATAAGATACATTTTATCAGCATTTGGAGCCCATTCCCGAATGATCCAATGATCTGAATTGCGATGCAGTCCATAGTAATGATGTCCATTTGCAAAGGAGGAAAGGCTAAATTCGGTAAGTTCTTTCTCTTTTTGATATGCTACATTAAGTCTTTTTTGAATCACATATTGGTAATCGTACAACATGGGATCAGATTCCACTATTTTAAGATGTTTAATCATAAGCAATAAAAGTATTCCAGATTAGGAAGTAAGTCGCAGGTGCAACTAGTTTAAAGATACAATTTATCTGTTGCAATTATTTTAAATTGGAGTGAAGTTTTTGAGAAATTTGTATTCCTGATGGTGATAGTCAGGCAAGAGGTAAATTTACAGGCAATTAAGTGTAAATTTTATTTAAATGTGAGGGATTAAAATGGACTGAATTAATTCATTTTCTCAAATATGTTGCTTTTGGTTATTAGAAGAATTAAAATATTTAATGATTGTGAAAATTCAAATGACAATACTAAAATGATCTAATAACTAGTGGTTTAACCTTGGTGTTTTGTAATGGCTATTTGCATCTTGCAATCGTTTTAGCCAAATTGGATAAGAAATGAGCCAAATACAACATTTTGTATGAAAGGAAACCACTTAATTCACACTATAAAAAATAACAAATAATTACAACAGGAAATTTTGTTAAGTAATCTTCAGCTTG
>JBFFMG010000237.1:0-6063 GCA_041554215.1 Labilibaculum sp. | reverse complement strand
TGTAAATGAAAATTATCACATCTACGAAGTAATTGAGATAGTTTCGAGGCTAAAGTTGACTGTTATACCTGTTTTAGAAGATGAAAAAACTTATGTAGGACTTATAACTCTAAATGATTTGATGCAATATATTGAAAGGATTTTTTCTGTTCGTGAACCAGGAGGAATCGTTGTGTTGGAGCTTAATTCTATTGATTACTCCTTAAGTGAAATATCTAGAATTGTAGAGAGTAACGATGCTAAAATTCTTAGTTTGTATGTCACATCGTCTCACGATTCAAGAAAAATTGAGCTAACAATTAAAATAAACAGAACGAATATTACTTCTATCATACAAACATTTTTGAGATACGATTATACCATAAAAACAACCTATGTACGTGAAGATGATATGAAGGATGTTATGGAGGATCGTTACAATTCTTTCATGAGATTTTTAAATATCTAGAAATCCATTTCTCAATCTTCTTTTTCTGTGTAGAATACTTGTCAATAAACAGATTACTCTATCTTTGTGATAGGGATTACCTGATACTTATCTTTGTGCTTAATTAGTAAGTTTCATAAGAATACTAGAGAAGGCATAATTTTAAAGAATTCTGTTTCTTGAGCCAATAAACAAAACACAAATTAGTGAAGTATGAAAATTGCAATTTTTGGCAGATCATTTAATGAAAGCTTTACTGAAAGCTTTATCTCAATGTTTGATGTTTTTACCAAACACAATATTGATGTAATTATTTATGAGCCTTTTTATGATTTTCTAATCAGGGAAATCAATTTTAAACCAAATGTTGAAGAGTGTTTTCATAATTATGAAGATTTTAATAAAGAAATAGATTTCTTTTTTAGTATTGGTGGTGATGGTACTTTTTTAGATGCGGTAACTTTTGTTCGCGATTCGGGAATTCCATTGGTAGGTATTAATAGTGGACGATTAGGTTTTATGGCTGATATTGCTCAAGATGAAATACCTCAGGCTTTGGCCGATATTGTAGCTGGGGAATTTAGTTTTGAAGAACGAAGCCTACTCCAATTAGAAACATCTAGAAATGGTTTGTTTGAAGAGTTTAATTATGCCTTAAATGAATTTACAGTTCATAAAACGGACTCGGCTTCGATGATTACGATTCATACCTATTTAAATAATGAATATTTAAATTCTTATTGGGCCGATGGTTTAATTATAGCAACGCCAACCGGATCTACAGCTTACTCTTTAAGCGTAGGAGGTCCAATTTTAATTCCGAATACTCAGAATTTTATTATCTCACCAATTTCTCCACACAATCTTACAGTTCGGCCAATTGTAGTCCCAAATTATCATGAAATTTCACTTCGCGTGGAAGGTAGAAGTGATAGTTATATGGCTTCACTTGACTCCCGTTCATGTACTTTTGAATCGACAATTGAACTTAAAATTAAGAAGGCTGATTTTCAAATTAAAGTATTGAAATTAAAAACACAAAGTTTTTACGGAACCTTGAGAAACAAGCTAATGTGGGGCGTTGATAAACGTAATTAAGAATTCGTTTGCCTCGTTTTTCATTTTAACAAAATTTAACTGGCGCCTGGCGTTATTTTTTTTCATTGATAAGGTTTTTTAAGATTATATGTTACTTTTGTAGCTTGTGAATAAATTCAGGCGGATTGCACCCTCTTCAAACCAACGGTTTTAGGAGCTTAAGAAGGAATTTTATTTGTTTGCAAGATGAAAATCACAAACTTGATTTCATGTATAAACTGATATTAGGAATACTGTTTTTTGCGATTGGAAATTCAGCCTTTTCGCAGACCAAAGCAGAGTTAGGCTTCTTTGGCGGAGTCTCCTATTACATGGGAGATATTAATCCACAAAAGCAGTTTTATTCAAATTCGGTTGCGTTGGGAGGAATTTATCGATATAATTTTAATTCTCGG
This sequence comes from Labilibaculum sp., assembly GCA_041554215.1. Lineage (GTDB taxonomy): Bacteria > Bacteroidota > Bacteroidia > Bacteroidales > Marinifilaceae > Labilibaculum. Next base: position 4,143 of record JBFFMG010000237.1, on the reverse strand, counting down.
TATGCCTTAAGAGCTGGCATGTTGTTTTCAGGTTTAAGTGGTGAGGATAGGGATTTTGATAATCCATATCAAAAAGCAAGAGGTGCATCATTCAAAACAGATTTAGTTGATCTATCCTTACAGGTAGAATTTAATTTCCAATCTTTTTGGTCGCCTAAAAAAACAAAGAGTCAGACACTAGTTCCTTATGTTACAGGAGGAGTTGGATATATTGCTCCGAGTAGTACCAGTTCTTCATTCACCATTCCAATGGGTGTTGGTGTGAAGACTAACTTAGTTGGCAGATGGACTGCAGCTTTGGAGTGGAGTTTTAGAAAAACTTTCACAGATGACTTGGATCATCTTGATGATCCAAATGGGTTGAATAAAAGTAGTTTAGCACACAATAACGATTGGGCATCATTTTTTGGAGTAATTATAAGTTATAAATTATTTCCCGATAATGAAGAATGCCATTCATACGATCGATTTGTAAAATAATATATGTCACTTAGAAATAAAATAGTAAAAGAAAAGCTGCCGATTCATCTTGCTATAATCATGGATGGAAATGGTAGATGGGCAAAAATGCGGGGAGAACATCGTATTATTGGTCATCAGAACGGAGTTGAGGCAGTTAGACAAACTGTTGAAGCTGCGGGAGAGCTTGGAATTTCTTATTTAACTCTTTATGCATTTTCTACTGAGAATTGGAATCGACCAAAAGATGAGGTTTTAGGATTGATGTCTTTGTTGGTTGAAGCAATAGAAAATGAAACTCCTACTTTAATGAAGAACAATGTTCGACTCCAAGCAATTGGTGATTTAGCTAGTTTGCCAGTTGAAGTAAGGGAAAAATTAGAAGGGACAATTTCAAATACATCAGGTAACTCTGGCCTTACTTTGGTTTTGGCTCTTAGTTATAGTGCTAGATGGGAAATTGTAAATGCAGTTAAAAATATTGCGAGTCAGGTTAAAGATGGAGATGTTTCAATTGATGATATCGACTCGAACTTGTTTTCCAATCATTTAACAACAAAAGGAATTCCTGATCCGGAACTTTTAATTCGGACAAGTGGAGAAAACAGAATAAGCAATTTCCTATTGTGGCAAATAGCTTACTCTGAATTGTATTTTACTGAATTGTTTTGGCCTGATTTTAATAAAGAAGAGCTCTATAAAGCCCTTCTTGATTATCAGAACAGAGAGCGACGGTTTGGTAAAATTAGTGAACAAATAAACGATAAATAAGCATTAACCATTATAATTCTAGTAATGATTAAAAGATTAACTTTCATTTTCACTCTATTTTTAAGTTTAAGTGCATTAGCACAAGAAACCGATACCATTTATAATCCTGCAACCTATTATTCAGCTCCAAAAAGTTATGAATTGGGTGGAGTAACAGTTACTGGAGTAAAACATTTGGAAAATAATGTTCTGGTTCAAATCTCGGGTCTTCGCGTTGGCACAACCATTGAAGTTCCTGGGGATAAGGTGACAGAAGCAATTAATAAATTGTATAAACAAGGTCTCTTCTCAGATATTCAAATTACAGCAACTAAAGAAATTGGTAAAAAGATTTACCTGAATATTCAGCTGCAAGAACGTCCTCGATTATCTCTTGTAAATTATAATGGAACTGTAAAAAGTGAAACTACCAAGCTAAAAGAGAGATTAAAGCTTATGAAAGGTATTCAGGTTACTGATTACCTAATCACAAATACCAAGACAATTATTGAAGCATATTTTAAGGAGAAGGGGTTTTATAACACTACGGTTTCGGTTATTCAAAGAGATGATGCTTCTGAAGAAAATAGCGTGATTCTTGATATAAATATCGATAGGAATAATAAAATCAAGATTAAGAATATAATTATTGAAGGAAATACTGCCTTTTCAGATAAAAAGGTGAAAAAGGCGATAAAGGATTCAAAGGAGAAAACGTTTAGTAATTTCTTGAAATCTTCTAAATATATTGAGGACAAATGGAATGACGATAAATTAACTTTAATCGAAAAATACAACGAAAAAGGTTATCGAGATGCGGTAATTCTTACCGATAGTGTTGAACAGATTTCTCCGGAAAGAGTGAATATTCACCTAAAGGTGAAGGAAGGAAATCAGTATTTCTTTAATGATATTGATTGGATTGGAAATACGGTTTATCCGGGAGCTTGGTTAGAAAGAGTTTTGGGAATTAAAAAAGGAGATGTTTACAATCAAACCTTACTTGACGAAAGACTAACCAGCGATGATGATGCAGTGAGTAATCAATATCTTGATAAAGGATATTTATTTTTTAATGTAAATCCGGTAGAAACCGTAGTAGGTATGGATTCCATTAATTTGGAAATGAGAATCGTCGAGGGTAAACAAGCAACCATTGATCGTGTAAATATTATTGGAAATACGAAAACTCATGAGCATGTTGCTCGACGAGAGCTATATACATATCCAGGCGAATTGTTCAGTAAGTCGGATATTATTCGAAGTGTGCGAGAATTGGCACAGTTAGGTCATTTCGATCCTGAAGCTATAAGTCCTGATGTTAAGCCTCACCCAGAAAGTGGAACAGTTGATATTAATTATGAGTTAGCTGAAAAAGCAAACGATCAGATTGAGCTTTCAGGAGGATGGGGTGCAGGTATGATTATTGGTACCGTTGGTTTAAAATTTTCAAATTTCTCAATCAGAAATATATTCAATAAAGAAGCATGGAGTCCTCTCCCAACCGGAGATGGTCAGACCTTAAGTATTCGTGCTCAAACAAATGGATCATACTATAACTCTTATAGCATGTCGTTTACCGAGCCTTGGTTAGGGGGTAAAAAACCAACTTCACTAAGTACTTCAATCTATTATTCTCAACAAACCGGATATAGTCGCTCCTATGGTAGAAGCTATGGTAATTACGGTGGAAATAGTGCGAATTCGGATCAAAGTCAGAAGGTATTTGGAGCAAGTGTAGGTTTAGCACGTCGATTAAAATGGCCAGATAATTATTTTTCATTATACAATGAGGTTAGTTATCAAAACTATAGATTAAAAGACTGGCAATATTATTTGATATCCGACGGAACATCTAATAATTTTAGTTTTACAACTACATTATCGAGAAGTTCTATTGATAATCCATTGTATACAAGAAGAGGATCCTCTTTTTCATTAAGTGTAAAGGTTACACCACCATTTTCCTTTTTTGATAATGTTGATTATGCAAGTGGCAATACTAGTGATCAGGAAAGATATAAATGGATTGAGTATCACAAATGGGTATTTAAAGGAAAAATGTATTCTTCCTTGTTGAATAGTACAGATAAACTGGTTTTATATACAGGAACTGAGTTTGGATATTTGGGGTATTATAACAAAGATAAAAGATCGCCTTTCGAAGGATTTGAAGTAGGTGGTGATGGTATGTCGGGGTACAGCATGTACGGAAGTGATAATATTGGACTTAGAGGATATGAAAATGGATCTTTAACACCAGTAAGCGATACAGGTAGACGATTGGGAGGAAATATTTATTCTAAATTTACTGCAGAGGTTCGTTATCCATTGTCATTAAGTCAATCGGCAACAATTTACGCTTTGGCATTTGCTGAAGCTGGTAATGCTTGGTATGATTTTGAACAATTTCAACCATTTAATTTAAAACGTTCGGCAGGTGTAGGCCTTAGAATTTTCCTACCTATGTTTGGCTTGTTAGGAATAGATTATGGATATGGTTTTGATGAAGCGAATCAGGCTGGACAAAACGGAGGACAATTCCATTTTGTGATTGGACAACAATTTTAACATATTTTAAGCTGAAGAGCTTTGGAGCTGTTGTAAAATAAGTTATTTTAGATTTTTATTTTAAATGACAATCAAATGAAGCGTATCTTATTATTAATTGGATGTATATGTGTATTGGTTGGAAATCTATATTCTCAGCAACGATATGGGTTTGTTGATACAGAATATATTCTCAATAAAATGCCGGATTATAAAAATGCGCAGGAACAACTTGATCAGATATCAAATAATTGGCAAGTAGAAATTGAGAAAATAGCTTCTGAAATAAAAGAATTGCAAAATAAATTTAGAGCTGATGAGGTTTTCTTGTCCTCAGAAATGAGAGAGAAAAGAGAAAAAGAGATTTTCGATAAAGAAGTTTCG
>JBFFMG010000236.1:0-6082 GCA_041554215.1 Labilibaculum sp. | reverse complement strand
CATACAATTCAGTTGTATAACCAAGTTGCTCTTTCAAAAGATTTCGACTAAAAAGGTGCTCATAGATGGGAACCCGGTCAGGAGTCCCCCCCATCATTGCGATTAAAAATCTTTCTCTTGGTGTCATGGCTTATCCATTTAGCTTTATTTAGCGATACTCCCTTGCTGTCTTTATAAACATCTTAATATTCTCTTCTGCAAAGTATTGCACTGATTCTTTCCCTAGCCAAAAATCTAATACTAGAGCACTTGGCTTCGCAACGGGATAAAAAAGGATCTGATAAAATTTTAAAACTGGAGTTAAAAAAGAGGCCATTTTCAACGCATTTCTTGAAAAATAGGCCTGAGGTACAATTTCGCCGAAAAGAGTAATCAATACGGTCGAAAATCCAAATGAAACAAATCCAGTCATCACCGAATCGGAGAGTAAGGTTAATAAAACATTAATCGCAACATTACCCCACAAAATAGTGGTTAATAGGAAGTTGGAATCCTTACGCATTTCCAATACATGCTTTGCACCTATTAAGGATGAAGTTTCTGCTTCAATTTCAAGTCGAAGTCGAGTTAGGCTAAAAAAGGCCAAATTAAGTCCCGAAAATATTGCCGATTGGGTTAGGCAAAAAGAAATTCCTATCCATATTAATATCTCATTCATAAGTTAAAAACTTTCTTAATTGTTCAAAACAATGAAATTAATATATATTCCGAGTATTTTCAATGAATTGGGAATCATTTATCTTTAATACCAAACATTAAAAAATTAGAAAAGTTTTTTTGGTTTTGAAGCAAACAGACATGCTATAAATACAATGAGTTTCATTCGGCAACAAATGAAGAGATTATGAAGGTTTTTCGAATGGAATTTTTCGCAACAGTTTAAGGTTTCACTGAAGTAAAAGGAATGAGACTTTTTAGAGGCAAACTCTTACTTTTTAAGAAATTTATTGATTAAATCCATGAATGCTTGTCGGTACATTTGTCCAATGGGAATTTTCAGTGCACCAATTTCGATTTGATTACCTTCAATGGAGTCGATTAATTGTAAGGATATGATGAAAGATTTATGAACTCGTGGGAATAGATTATCAGGCAATAATTCCTCCATTTTTTTTATGGTGAGTTTGCTTATAATAGTTTTTGACTTGGTATGTATCTTAATGTAATCACCTAAGCCCTCAATGTATTTAATATCTTCAAAATTGAGTTTAATAGTTTTCTTATCAGCCTTAATAAAAATGAAGTTTTGATTTGTGTCTGGAGTATTATCTTGCACCATAGCATGAAAACTGGTGCTCATTAGAAGTTTCTCCTCAATTTTGGAAATGGCTTTAATGAAACGCGGAAATGGTATTGGTTTGTGCAAGTAATCAATAACATCCAGATCGTAAGCGTCAACAGCATATTCGCGGTAAGCAGTTGTAATTACAACCAGCGGAGGATTTTTTAAACTCTCCAGAAAATTCAAACCAGTAAGCTTTGGCATGTTAATATCTAAAAACATAGCATCGATAGTATTATTACGTAGCACTTCCATTGCTTCCAATGCATTTTTGCACGATTTCACCAAAGTAATATGTGGAATGTCCTGAATGTATTTTTCCAATACTTTTCTTGCATGAATTTCATCGTCTACTATAATGCAGTTAATATTCATAACGATAAGCTTAGATGTGTAGTGTATTGATTGTCACTTTTTGTGATATTGAAAATATGTTTGTTTGGAAATAACAAATTGAGTCTCTTTCTAACGTTCTCAATTCCCAAGCCTTCGTGTTTTGCTTCAGTATGTATACCTCTTTTTGATTCTAGCGGATTGCTGATCTCAAGATTAATTCTGTCTTGTGAAATTTTCATTGCGATTTTAATTTCTGAAGTTTCCAATTCTGATGATATTCCATGCTTAAATGCATTTTCGATTAAAGGAATAAACAAGAGTGGTGGTATTTTGTGTCCAGGATTCTCACCTTCAATATTTAATTGAATGTTTGCAACGTCCTCAACTCTTATTGATTCTAATTCGATGTAGTTTTTTATAAATTGAATTTCTTTCTCTAATTGAACTTCCTCGTCTTTACACTCATAAAGCATATAACTAATCAGCTGACTCAATCTTAGAATCATATCCGGTGTTTTAACCGAATCATACAAACTCATCGAGTAAATATTATTCAATGTGTTGAAAAGAAAATGCGGATTGACCTGTTCTTTCAATACACTTAACTCTGCTTCCAGCTGTTCTTGTGCTTTCTCAGTGAATTTCAAATTCTCATCCTTCAGTTTAATCCATTCTTTTACGAAATGGAATAATGTGCTCGATAAGACAAATATATTCGTCTTAAATGTATTCATCATGATGATTTTTGCAGGACTTAATCTGATGAAACTTTTAAATTCTAAATCGGGAAAGTGATAAAATAATATACTCAAGGATGAGATGGTAAAAACTTCACAGATAAAAAATATCAATACATATTTGCCGTAACTACCTGTATTCCAATAGTTTGGAATTAAATATCTTAAATTAAAATAAACCAAAAATGCAACAAACGTATTCTGAATTCCTTCGAACAGAAGTTCCCGAGGTATTCGCTCAGGATCCATATCGATAAAACGACCTAATTGCATTAGTAGAAAAACCGACCAAAAGGAAAGGTGTTGTACCCATCTTATCGAAAATATATGATATAACCTGTCTTTTAAATTCATGAATTACAATTTAGTTCAGCTAAAGAACAAAATTTAGTTTTTCAAAACATCTTTTGTCGATAAACAAGATGAAATGAGCTGTAAACACATTGGATTTTGACTGCAAACAAATATACCGACAATTTTTCTTTTGATACAGTTAGATACGGCTCGTTGGCCGATAAAATTTAATTCTTAAAAAGGAAGCGGCTATAATTGCTGCAGATTCTAAAAAGTAAAAGCCATGTTAAAAAGAAAAAGTATCCTTTTAGGAGTAATAGTAATTATTGTTTGTTTTGGCATAACATTCCTTTTTGCAGGTATGAAGAAAGCTCCAAAGGAGAGAGAAGCTATCTCAAAAGAAATAATTGTTCCAGTTCAAAAGGTCGAAAATATGAAGATTAATCTTCATTTGTCTGTAGTGGGTAGTTTGGAAGCGCAATCTAAAGTTGACGTTTATGCCGAAGTTACCGGCATTTTAAAAGCTTCTGGAAAAGCATTTTTAGAGGGAGTAAAGTTTTCTAAAGGAGAAAGCCTTCTCACCATAAACGATGACAAGTATAGGTCTGAGGTTATCTCGAAGCGAAGTAGCTTTATGACTGAAATTGCTAGTATTATTCCAGATTTAAAATTCGATTATCCGGAAAGTTTTCTTGCTTGGGAACAGTACCTGAATCGGTTTAAGGTAGAACAGGAATTGGCTGTTATTCCAGAGCCTAAAAATGAAAAGGAAAAATATTTTTTAGCTGGGAAAAATATCTATACCAGTTATTACAACACTAAAAGTTTAGAACAGCAACTGAATAAATATATCATTAGCGCACCATTCTCAGGAGAGGTGGTTGAATCTAATATAAAACCAGGAACTTTAGTAATGTCTGGTCAAAAATTAGGCGAGTTTGTGGATGTTTCTGCTTACGATCTGATTGTTGGTATTGATCTTAACAATTTGTCGGGTATCAAGGTCGGTAATTTGGCAACTATTTACTCAAAAAATATTGAAGGAAGATGGCAAGGCACAGTTCGTCGAATCAGCAATAAAATTGATGAAAAAACGCAAATGGTGAATGTTTATATTTCCGTTTCAGGCAAGGAATTAAAAGAAGGAATGTTTTTAAATGCTGATATCGAATTGGACAAGGAAGCTTATGGTCTTGAAATTCCAAGAAAGCTACTTGTGAATTCGGAGTTTGTGTATACGGTTGATAATGGGATTGTTAAATTGGAGAAAGTGTCTGTAATTCAAAAGAAAGAAAATTCAATAATTTTTGAAGGTTTGAAAGATGGTGTGATGCTTGTTTTAAAAACATCAAGTATTCATGAGGGAATCACGGTTTCTCCAGTGATTAATGAGTAAGCCAAAGTTAGATTAGTCTTTCATAATTTGAAACGATAAAAAATGAAATCATTAATAAAATACTTTATTAAATATCCTTTTGCCGGCAACTTACTAGCTGGGGTGTTTATTCTACTAGGGTTTTTCGGTTTATTATCCTTGAATTCCTCGGTAATGCCACAAATTGATCCAGGTAAAATCTCAATTTCGGCTGTTTATCCAGGAGCCTCTCCCGAAGAGGTGGAAAAGGGACTTGTCTTAAAAATTGAAGACAATCTTAAGGGAATTAGTGGTGTTGAAAAAATCACTTCATCGTCAAAGGAGAATTTTTGTACTGTGATGATTGATCTGGAGACAGGTTATGATGCTAATATTGCTCTTCAGGATATTAAAAATGCGGTTGATGGAATTAGTTCTTTTCCTGTTGGAGTAGAGAATATGAGTGTCGAAAAGATGGAATTTACCGTTTTGGCAGCATCTATGGCTCTAAGTGGTAATGTTGATCTAAAGGATCTGAAACAATATGCTAGGGAAATTGAGAATGATCTCCGTGCTATTAATGGAATTTCAAAAGTAGAATTGGCTGGTTTTCCTGAAGAAGAAATCGAAATCAGTGTAAGCGAAGATGCTTTAAAAGCTTATCAAATTACTTTGGATGAGATATATTCGGCGGTAGGCAATGCTAATATTGAAATTACAGGTGGAACAATTCGGGGCGAGGATGAAGAGCTCCGTATCCGGGTGCGCGAAAAACAATATTATGCCGAAGGATTCAAAGACATTATTGTACGTTCGGAAGACAATGGTGGCACGGTTCTTTTAAGCGATGTAGCTAGCATTAACGACAAGTGGTCCGAAGATCCAAACCGTACTTTTATCAATGAAAATCCAGGTATTAGTATTTCTATAACACAAACGTCAAGAGAGGATATTTTATACATCTCTGAAATAATTAAGGAATACATTAGCGATTTTAATACTCAGCACGAAACTGTTAAACTGAGCCTTTTACTCGATAATTCGGTGCAAATTAAAGTGATGCAGGATATTTTAGCAAACAACGGAATTGTTGGCTTTCTATTAGTTTTACTATTCTTATCCTTATTCTTAAATCACCGTTTATCTTTTTGGGTGGCTCTGGGAATTCCAATTTCCTTTATGGGAATGTTCATGGTGGCGGGTATGTATGGCCTTACCTTAAACAAACTTTCCTTATTCGGAATGATCATTGTAATCGGTATTTTGGTTGATGATGGAATCGTAATTTGTGAAAATATTTATCAGCATTATGAAAGAGGAAAATCAGCAGTGCAAGCCGGTATCGATGGAACTCTAGAGGTAATGCCTGCAGTTTTTTCTGCAGTTTTAACAACCATTGTGGCTTTTATTTCCTTCTTTTTTATCGATAGTGTTATTGGTGAATTTTTTAGAGAACTGGCTTTTGTAGTGATATTTGCATTGGTTTTCTCTTTAATTGAGGCATTTTTAATTCTACCTGCTCATATCACTCATTCTAAAGCGCTTAGGGCGGATAAAAAGGTATCTAAAATTGAAAAATTTACCACTTCGACAATTTTCAAGTTAAGAAGATGGACTTATGAACCATTGATTAAATTTTGTTTGAATAACAAATTGGTTACGGTGGGTTTAACTGTTGGATTATTTTTTATTACCATAGGTGGATTAGTGGGAGGCATTATTAGAACCGGAGATAGTTCTGTTGATAACAAAGATTACGTTGACATTGAATTGGAGATGCCGGCAGGAACACCTGAGAGTCAAACGATGTTTTTTATGAACCGAATTGAATCGGCGGCGGTTGAGATTGGCGAAGACTTAAAAAGTAAGAGCTTGAACGGAGAACCTGTGATAACAAATACAGCTATGAAAATTACTGCATCAAATGTGGGAAAGTTGACGGTATATTTTATTAGCAGTAAATATCGGGATTTCTTATCCATTGAATTCAGTAAGCTCTTAAAAGAAAGAGTTGGAAGTATACCGCAGGCAGAACGGTTAAACTATGTGCAAAGCAACCGGTTTGGAAAAGCTGTTTCT
>JBFFMG010000235.1:0-6087 GCA_041554215.1 Labilibaculum sp. | reverse complement strand
TACGAAGCCTTAGCAGTAAAACAATACAAAGACAATAAATACACAGCCAATTTTTATATTTACGAAAAATTAATGAGTAAAGCGGATTATCGCAAAAATTATTGGTTACCCATACTAAAGAACAAGTTAAATACTAGCGAACGATATCTTAGTGTTCCAGAAAAGAAGCAGGAACTTGCAGAGAATTTATTACTACTTCGAAATGAACTTTCGATAGAAGAAATTGAGAAAATTTCAATTCCATTTGATCAAATAAATAAGCTTAATCCTGACTCTTTAAATTCTGAGGTTATCAAATTAACAAGAGATTATTTTGATAAATTGAACCGTTATTACATCAATTTGTACAATGTCTCGAACCGCAAAAAAGATGAGCGTTTAAACGAATTACAGAAAGAATATTTAGATAAGGAATCATTTGTGAAAATGAAAAAATCGTATGCCAACGACGGACTTTCTGAACTTGTTAGAAATAGTAATGATTTCGAACGAATTATAGAATACAAAGCTAGGCTATTCCAGAAAATAGATCCTATATACAGGAACCCTGACGGTCATTTTATCAAAGCACATTTTTATGCTCCTCAGAAAAGGATTTTTGGACAGTATTACGATACTTATTGGGTAAACATCATAATAATATGGTTATCTACATTTTCTCTTTACCTGGTTCTGTATTATAGCTTATTTAAAAAATTATTAGGAATCTTCGATCAAAAATTTAATAAAAGGTTCGAGCGATAAACTACAAAAAAAACCGCAAGTAAAACTTGCGGTTTTTTTATATATCTAAGAACTTATTCTTCTTCAATCATTGTAAATGGTATCTTAATAATAGATTGATAATCTTCTCCAGCTTCTAACATATCCTCATCATCAGCTTCATAATACCAATTTATTCCAACCGCTTGCCCTCGTTTAAAAATAACTTCTAGCTTTTTAAACACATCCAGTAGACATTTTGAAGAACTAGTATTAAAATATTCAAGTTTAATATTTACTGTAGTTTCTTCTTTAGGTTCACTAATATATGCGTCAAGCCATTCAATGATTGGCTTATAAAAGTCTAACGAATTTTCTGGAATTGATCGTCCTGAAATTAAAAACGAACCTTCATTTCCATCAAAATTTATGTTTGGTGTTTTAGGGCTACCTTCTATAATAAGTGAATTCATGAAAATCTATTTTGTTTGTTATTAAATAATTACATCTATCGCCAGAAATAAAAAATCAGGATTGTATTCGAAAAACTGATATTCCATATTGTTACCACTTTTCCTTGCGATATCAACCATACCTAATCCTCCTCCACCTTTTTCGGAATATTGCTCGTTTCCTAATATAATCCGATATAAACTTTGGGTTTCGGCTGAAGACAGTGTATTGATCTGATCAATTCTATCACGAATCAGTCTTAATCCAGCAATTTTAATAAAATTCCCAGCACAAATCCGATATTGAGTTCCTTCATCACGCAGAATTAAAACACCAAATTTCTCGTAAGAAACATCAAGGTCAGAAGGCACCTCACCGTGGTGATGTAAATTCTGAACCAGTTCAACCAATACGTTAAATATTTTCTTAAAAAGCTTAGGTGGTTCATTTCTATCCTGCAAAATTTTCTCAATGGTCTGCAAAATCTCAGTAACATTCTCATCTTCAATCCTACCCATATAGTCGAAAATAGCATCTTCATCTATTTTTTCGGAATACCACTGGTTTAAATTAAAGTTCATAAATAATATAATTATTGTTACTCGCTAGACAAATATAATAAAATATCGTTGAGCTGATGTAGATCCAGAATCAATTTTAGAAATTAATCTCTTTTATATTTATCACTCTTTTTTCCATCAAACATGGAATACTTTTGAAATTTACATTCCAATGGACCATTGAATAGAGTTACTTTTCGGGAAGGACGTAATCCAATACTGTGGAAGCACTCTTCAGAGTAGCTTAATATCCATGCGTCATATCCGGCAAAATTATGCTTTAAACGCTCTCCTATCATAGAATACAATCCTTCTAAATCTTTAATCTTCAATCTTTCACCGTAAGGTGGATTGGTAATCATCAAACCTTTTTCGGTTGGAGGTACAAATTGTTGAAACGGAGTGATTTTCAAGTCTATTTTTCTTCGTAAGCCGGCATTTCGGATATTAGCCTCAGCAATTTCCATAGCTTTGTCTGAAATATCAGATCCTAATATCTTTCCATCAAAATCAACTTCTGTTTCTTCATTATAGATATCTTCCCACAATTCTTCATCGTAATCTTTCCATTTTTGAAATGAAAACTCTTTACGATACAATCCTGGAGGAATATTATATGCAATAAGTGCTGCTTCAATTAATAATGTACCAGAACCACACATTGGATCAATAAAATTCATTTTTTTATCCCAATCCGAAAGTAAAATCATACCTGCAGCCATTACTTCATTAAGTGGAGCTGCTGTTTCTGCAACGCGATATCCTCTTTTATGCAATGATTCGCCAGAACTATCAAGAGAAACGGTACAGGTATTTCTGTCGATATGAACATTAATTCTTAAACTTGGGTTAACAACACGAACATTTGGGCGATCGCCGGTTTTATCGAAGAATTGATCAACAATAGCATCTTTTACTCGATAGGTTACAAACTTCGAATGTTTGAAATCTTCTGAACTAACAGTACTATCAATCGCAATTGTTTCTCGATTTGTAATGTACTCACTCCAATCTAATTCCCGAATACCTTTATACAGCTCATCCGTATCCTTAGCGGTAAATTTATGAATTGGTTTAAGAACTCGGGTTGCTGTTCTTAAATGTAGATTTGCTTTATACATTAAGCTTTTATCACCAACAAAGCTTACAGCTCGCTTTAAGATTCTAATCTCTTCTGCACCTAACTGTTCCAATTCCTGAAACAATACTTCCTCTAAACCTTGAAAGGTTTTTGCAATTAATCTGAATTTACCCGAGTCTGTTTTCAAAACTTTCTTTTTTTTAATGTCTCTTAATCATTTCAAATAACGGTTACAAGAAAAACAATTCCTTATGCATTTCAAAAACCAAAGCTTCCGATCCGTATTTCGAGTACAAAATTAATCTTTAGCACTTAAAAACATAGGCTTTTAGAAAGATATTAATAAAAAAAACCGGAAGTTGAACTTCCGGCTTGCAATCAGTACTTATTCTTTGGCCAATTCTTTGTGATATACTTTAGGATTGCTTAACACTTCCACAGCCTTTTTAATAAAATCATTACTCTTATTTACGACCTTATAATACTCTGAACTTTCCCATAAATCTCTGGCAAGAAGAGCTTTTACGTGAAGTTTTAAATCGGTAACCGAAGCCTGGTAATCTTCTTCATTTTTCTCAATCCCTTCCTTTTCACCCATAGCAACAATCTCTTGAAGCATTTCTTCGCTTACCTCGAAGTCTTTATTAAAATCTTCAAATGTTGCATATTTGCTTCTTAATTTTCTCAAATTAGCATCCATATAATTAACAACAAAAGGATAAACTACATTTTTACGGACCAATAAATTAAAATATTTAAAATTAGCAGTTGTATCAATAGGCATGAAAATATCAGGCATAATACCTCCACCACCATACACAACTCTCTTTTCGACTAAAGTGTTGTATTTAAGAGAGTCGGGAAAATGAATACTGTCGGCACTAATCATTTCTCCCGATTTGTATCTATTTAATATATCTAAATGGTAATCTTCTAAACCATCCTCATATGATTTTTGAATACATCTTCCTGTTGGTGTATAGTAATGTGCTGTAGTTAAACGAATCATTGATCCATCGGACAAAGGAAATTGACGTTGAACCAAACCTTTACCAAAAGATCTCCGGCCCAAAATAATTCCTCTATCCCAATCCTGAATGGCACCAGATACAATCTCTGAAGCTGAAGCAGCTCCTTCATCAATAAGAACAACAACTTTTCCTTCCTTAAAAATCCCTTTTGCGGTAGATATATTTTCTTGTCTTGGATTTGTTAGTCCTTTTGTATAAACAATTAACCGCTCTGCTTCAAACAATTGATCGACAATCTCTATTGCGGCTTGCATATATCCACCACCATTACCTCTTAAATCAAGAATCATATCTTTCATATTTTCAGCTTTTAATTTAATTAAAGCTTCCAAAAATTCTTCAGAGGTTGTTGCCGCAAATCGATTCAATTTAATGTAACCAATCTGTTTATTAATCATATAAGCAGCATCCAAACTATGAATAGGTATATTATCTCTTGTTATCACAAAGTCAATCAATTCTTTTTCTCGTTTTCTCTTAACTACAAGACTAACAATTGTTCCTTTATCACCACGTAATTTCTTACGAACATCGTTATTTTTTAATCCTGTTGAAGCAACATTCTCCTCATCAATTTTTAATATCCGATCACCTGCCCGAAGTCCAACTTTTTCTGATGGACCACCAGGAATGGTTGCAACAACCATCAAGGTATCCCTTAATATGTTGAACTGAATACCAATCCCACTAAAACTACCCTGTAGTGGCTCATTCATTTCCTGAATCTCGTCTTTACTTATGTAAACAGAATGTGGATCTAATTCAGCCAATACTTTCACGATTGCATCCTCGGTTAAACGCTCAAGACTAACCGTATCAACATAAAATGCATCGATTAAAGCCAATAGGTTTTGATATTTTATCGCTTGATTCTTGACCGATTGAGCCTTAAGTCCGCCGACATACATAAACAGACCGACTAGACAGACAGAAACCACGTTCCTCAAAAATAATTTCTTACTACTCATATAAATTATGCTTTTTAATAAATTTTGCGCAAATTGATTTCTTATTTAAGAAGTCCCCGAAAGATACAATTTTTATAAGAACTAAAGGTATTGAATACTACAAATATGGAACATAAACCCCACATCCTTTTAATTGGTTTTCATAATTCATTGAACATTGAATCGATGTCACAAATCACTTTTAAAAATTGTAATACCGGACAAGAATCGATAGAATTAATTATTAAAGAAAATTTTGACTTAATTATCTCAAAATACCAATTAGATGACCAAAATGCTCTTAAACTAAATCAATCTATTGAATCTGTAAAACAATACCAATCAAATTCTATTCCAAAAAAAAATAAACTTCTTATTATTACGACTAATTTAGACGAGGAACAGATTTGTAAGGACAACAAAATACTTTTTGTCCCTGACACTCTCAACTTAAAATCCCTCATATTAAAACTCATAGAATTACCAACAGAACCGAAAAAAGTTGATAAGAAGGCCATTATTATAAACTTCAAAGATCTTTTTATTCGGGTTGACAACAATCGTGAGTTTATTCAAACTGTTATCGAAAAGTTTTTTGAAATTCGAGATTCCCGAATTCAAGATATCAAAACCCCATTGTACAATGGCGATTTTAAACTTTCCAAAGACGCTGCTCATAAACTGAAAGGTGTACTTGCCAACTTCTCGATGGAAGAGGCAAGAACTACCATTATTGAATTGGAAAAACTTATAATGGAAAATGAACAAGAATTATCTATTCAAAAACTAGATCAATTAATTGAAGACATAGAAAATGCCAGAAAGTTTTACCTTGCCAACCTAGATCAATTTAAAATTTAACATTTCTTTCGAAATTAAAAGCGCAATATCTTCGATTGAAGACATTGCGCTTTTTATTGTATCAAATTTTAATTCTCAGTTCTATATTCCGAAATTAAACTATTCCCATTCAATAGTTGCTGGTGGCTTTGAGCTAATATCATAAACAACTCTGTTTACACCTTTTACTCCGTTGATAATCTTATTCGAAATTTTCGCAAGGAATTCATAAGGTAAATGTGACCAATCTGCTGTCATACCATCGGTAGAACCAACTGCTCTTAATGCAACAACACTTTCGTATGTTCTCTCATCTCCCATAACACCAACCGATTGTACAGGCAACAACATTACTCCTGCTTGCCAAACTTCATCGTACAATCCATCCTCAACTAATCCTGAGATAAAGATGTGATCAACTTCTTGAAGAATACGAACCTTTTCAGCAGTAATATCACCTAAAATACGAATAC
>JBFFMG010000234.1:0-6095 GCA_041554215.1 Labilibaculum sp. | reverse complement strand
GCATGGAATCAACTCCATTCACCGAAAGAGTTTTTCTCTGTTTCCAGATCAACTAGAACTAAAACTCTAAGTGAATACAGCTCATTAACAGCTTATTATGAAACCTCTTTAACGAGAAAATAAAGGGGTTCATCTAATTTTACAGATCCACAAAAATCATTAACATGCTGAATAACAATACGATTAGCAACATAAATGATTCTTGTAATCTTCCATTAAAAAGAATGAATCACATATTAATATTAACTTTGCTAATCGACTAAATACTTACAACAACTAATAGCCAGTGTGGTTTAACAAACAACTTTGGTTATATTAAAAATTTAAAGCAATTAAAATGAGAAAATTTGCATCATTAATTTTGGGGCTAAGTTTACTACTTAGCTTTTCCAATGCTAAAGCAGATGAAGGCATGTGGCTTTTATCGTTATTAAATAAGAATGCTGCCGAAATGCAGGCAAAGGGTTTGAAATTATCTACCGATGATATTTATAATATCAACAAGAGTAGTTTAAAGGATGCAATTGTTGGCCTGGGAACAGAAGGAAGACCATTCCGTCATTTTTGTACTGGTGAGATTATTTCAGGCCAAGGATTATTCCTAACCAATCACCACTGTGGATTCAATGCAATTCAATCACACTCTACAACAGAACACGATTACCTTTCTGATGGATTTTGGGCTTATAATAAGAATGAAGAGCTTACAAATCCTGGAATTACAGCTTCTATTTTAGTTCGAATGGAAGACGTATCGAAGGAGGTTCTTTCAACTGTAAATGATGAAATGACCGAAGAGGAACGCTACAAAGCAATTGAGAAAATTGCTGTAGAATTGGAGAAAAAAGCTGAAGAAGGAACTGATTATAAGGCCAATGTTCAAAGCATGTTTGAAGGAAACCAATATTTCCTTTTTGTATATGTGATTTATAAAGATGTGCGTTTAGTAGGAGCTCCTCCACAATCAATGGGTAAATTTGGTGGCGATACTGATAATTGGATGTGGCCACGTCATACTGCCGATTTTTCTATGTTCAGAATCTATACTGGTCCTGATGGAAAACCTGCTTCTTACTCAGCAGAAAATATTCCCTTGAAGCCAAATCATCACCTTCCTGTTTCTGCTAAAGGAGTAGAAGAACAAGATTTTGCAATGATTATGGGATTCCCTGGAACTACTGATCGTTACCTTACTTCTTTTGGCTTAGAGGAAACCATGAAAATAACCAACCAAAACCGTTACGATATTCGTACTCTGAAGTTGGATATTATGAAAAAAGATATGCTTAAAGATGCGAAAGTTCGTATTCAATATGCATCTAAACATGCTGGTAGTGCCAATTATTGGAAATATTCAAGTGAGCAAAATAAGGCTCTAGCAAAATTGAATACCATGGGACACAAACAAGCAATTGAAACAGAATATTTGGACTGGGCCAACAAAAAATCAAAAAGAGCTGATAAATACGGAAAAGCTCTTGATATGATTGCCCAAGTTTATGCAGAACGCAATGAAGTTATGAATGCCAGCTCTTACCTAAGAGAAGCTCTTTTAAGCGGAGCTGAGATGCCTGTGTTCGCAATTAAATTGGGAGGATTTAAATCACTACTTTCTGCCGAAACTCAAGATGCTGAAGCAATTGAAAAAGCCATTGCCGGCTTGCGTCATGCTGCTGATGGATTTTACAAAGATTATAACGCTCCAACTGATCAAAAATTGATGGCTGGTATGTACAAAATGTACGCAGAGAATATTTCTGCAGATCAACAACCAGAAATTTTCAAAACATTTGCAGAAGACTACAGCAACGACTATGACAAATTAGCTGCAGATGTTTACACAAACTCAATTTTTGCTACTTCTGAAAGCTTTAATAAATTTCTTGACGCGCCAGAACTGGAAACTCTTGAAAATGACATTGCCTTTAAAATAGGTAACTCGATTATTAAAAAATATCAGGAAGTTAGTAACAGCTTATCAAAAGGAGCTGACCAATTGCAAAAAGGAAAACGTCTGTTTGTTGATGGTTTAATGCAAATCAACAAAAAGAAAAACCTTTCACCAGATGCCAATTCTTCCATTCGCTTAACTTATGGAAATGTTGGTGGATACACTCCAAAAGATGGCGTTTACTACAACCATTTCACAACCTTAAAAGGAGTGATGGAAAAAGAAGATCCTAAAAATGATGAGTTTGTTGTTCCTGCTAAGTTGAAAGAATTGTACAACACAAAAGACTTTGGTCCATATGCCAATAAAACTGGTAACCTACCTGTTTGTTTCTTAACCAATAGTGATATTACTGGTGGAAACTCTGGTTCTCCCGTAATTAACGCAAATGGTGAATTAGTTGGTACTGCCTTTGATGGTAATTCTGAAGCTATGTCTGGTGATATTGATTTTGAAGAAAATCTTCAAAGATGTATTAATCTTGATATTCGTTATACACTTTTCATTATTGATAAGTTTGCTGGTGCTCAAAACCTAATTGACGAAATGACTATTGTGAAATAAATAGTAATGAGATTTTAGATGTGAGTATTAAGATTGACTTACATGATAATTATAAAATCATATCAAAATAGATAAACAAGGATGTTCGAATTTTCGGACATCCTTTTTTTATGGACAGAATAATACAGCCACAGAAATGTAAATTTTATTACTTTTGATTTGAAAACCGCAAACAAAGAATATGTCGACTAAAATAAGTATGTATACTGATGGAGCAGCAAGTGGAAACCCAGGACCTGGAGGTTACGGAGTTGTTCTAATTTCGGGAAAGCATCGTAAAGATTTAAATCAGGGATTCAAGCTAACCACAAACAACAGAATGGAGCTAATGGCTGTAATTGTTGGATTGGAAGCTCTAAAAACGCCTGGTTGTGATGTAACGATTTACTCCGACTCGAAATACGTGGTTGATTCAGTTGAGAAGAAATGGGTTTTCGGTTGGGTTCAAAAACGCTTTAAAGGCAAGAAGAATGCAGATTTATGGATCAGATTTCTGGAAATTTACAAGAAACACAATGTGAAATTTGTTTGGATAAAAGGTCATGCTAACATTCCTGGAAACGAACGTGCCGACCAACTGGCAGTTATGGCTTCTCAAGCTCCTAATCTTCCTGATGATGTTGGTTATAATCCTGAATAAGATTACATTACTCACCTTCCTTTACGCCAAAGAAATTCTCGAGGTTCTTCTTCGCTTCACCACTCGAAATTAAAATTAAATAATCTCCATTTTCAATGATTGTTCCCTTTGAAGGATTTTTCAACAGCGTGCCATTCTTTACCATTCCAATTAGAATTGCATTGTAATCCAACTTTAGTTTCATGAAGGCCGCCATATATTCTTCATCAGAAAAATCGCAGTCTTCAGTAATTAAATACTGTTGAATGTCCGAATCCTCATCGTTAATACTTGTCGATATTAAATCTTCGGTATAAGTCGCGACATAAGGTTCGAACAGATAAGATGCTACCAATTTTGAAGCCACTTCACTCTGTGCAATTACATGAACGATGCCAGCATTCACAAAAGTTTCTCTCAAACTTGGGTTTAAACAAGTAACCACTACATTGGCCCCAGGGTATCTTTTCTTTAAGTTGATTACAAAAACCAAAGTCTCCGAATCGTCATCGAAATTCACAAAAATTCTCTTTGAATGCTCAATATTCACTTTACTTAAAGCTTCAATATTTGAGTAATCAGCAAAAAGACTAAATGTATTTTTCGAAGGATACAAATCAGCAATCAAATCCAAATCAGCTTTATTGTTGGTTACAAAAGCTACATTCTGTCCAGCATGAGTAATTTGACTAGCTACTTTCTGTCCAAATTCATTCCAACCAATAATAATGTAATGATTCTCGAAATCACTTCCCCAGTAACCACTTTTTTTCTTTTCCATATACCGATTAAATCTAACTGTTACTTCTCCAATTACAAATCCTAATATTCCTAAACTACCAATAATCACAACGAGGCCAATAATTTTACCTGCAAATGTTACCGGATAAAAATCACCATATCCAACCGTTGTAAGCGTTACAATGGCATACCAAAATGCATCACCAATTGTCTTTATATTGGAATCGGGTGATTGCCCCTCAAAATACTTAATTCCTAGAATCGCAATTACGTATATTGAAATAGCTGTAAAAATACCTAGCCTTTTCTTCATATGAGTCAATTTATTCCGGTACACAAATTTCTACTCCATCACCATTCCATTTTACACTCAGCTTACTTGCATACAACAAGCTTTGGAAATCTTCGGATTTTTTTTGGTTGCAGCTGCTCAATTCAATATAAGACCATCCTTTATCAGGAAAAGTATGAATGGCCAAATGTGATTCAGCCAGCAACCAAAATGCGGTATATCCTTGAACCGGAAAATGATGATCAGTAAAATTCAAAATCACAAAGCCAGCCTGCTCCAAATACTCGTGAAAGATGGCTTGCAATACCTCAGGATTACATTCCGAAACCCAAAAACGAAGATTATGAATTTTTGCTGATAATATTTTTGTGTTCAACTCCATTTGACGCTGATTTTTATGATGACGAATAGGTTTAAATATCTGTAGCATGCTACAACACTACACCTATTTTTAATAAAGATCCCAATTGCCTTTCAGATAGTACTTATACAATACCGGTTCATGAATTTTGTTCACATACACGCTATCTTTTTCCCATGGATAAAAATCTTTACCAAAAGAAGTAACCAACATCATTGCTTCTTTATTGATCCAACGGGTTGGCACATCGAATTCAAGATTTTGCAATTGCTTCTTTACATTTTCACCAGTGGTCTGTTTCACGCCTAAACTCCATCCCCATTCACCCAAGGTAATTACCTGATTGTGCATTGGAACAGTTTCGAAACCAGCACTTTTCATTGTCTCCAAGATGCATGAGAACGCCTGGGTTGCAAAATATGGACTTCCGGCCTGAGTTACAATAACTCCTCCCGGTCGCATGTGCTTGTAACACAGCTTATAAAATTCATGAGAATACAAACGTCCCAATTCTATGCTACGCGGATCGGGTAAATCAATAATAATTACATCGTAATAATCATCATTCGACAATAAATATTTATAACCATCATCATTCAAAACCTCCACCTTTTCGTTCAATAACGAATTTTTATTCAGAGTAGTAAGTATTGGGTGAGTTTTTCCTAAATCAGTCATCGCCGGATCCAAATCTACCAAAGTTATCTTTTCAACTTTTGGATATTTTAGAATTTCCCGAACCGCACAACCATCACCTCCACCTAGTACCAAAACGTTAACCGGATTTGGATGCAATGTCATAGCAGGATGCACTAAAGGCTCATGATACATGAGTTCATCACGTGTACACAACTGCTCATTCCCATTCAAATACAACCAGTAATCGTTCTTCCATTTCGTAATAACAATACGCTGATATTTTGTCTGCTCCGCATAAACAACCTTGTCGGAATACTTTTGCTGTTCGCCGTATTTAATGATTGGATCCGTTACAAAAATACCAGTAGTCAGTAAAATCATAACAAATACAGCTAATCCAATCAACAATTTCCGCTCTGAAGATTTTAACAGATCCCAAAGAAAAATAAGTACAACAATAGAAACTGAGAAATTTACAAAACCAAGAATAAAAGGCGTATAAATTAAACCAAATACCGGTAATCCTATAAAGGCAAAAAATATCCCTCCAAGTAGACTTCCATAATAATCGTTCTCTAAAATATTAGAGATATTGAATCTTAATTTTTCGTAGTCATCGTTAATTCGAATCACCAATGGAATTTCCATTCCAATTAATAATCCAATGCAAATTGCCAGACTATAAATAAGAATTCCAATAGATTGAGTATATGCCGAAGCGGTATAAACCAACAAAGCGGCAAAGGAAACAATAAAGGATAATGCAAATTCAAGTATCAGAAATCGCTTCAGTAATCGAGTTTCAAAATTCTTAGTAATTCGGCTACCCAAACCCATGGAAAATAACATCAGGGAGATAATCATTACCCAATGCAATACGGAATTACCTAGAAAATACTGAGCCAAAGTAGATAAAATATACTCTGCG
>JBFFMG010000233.1:0-6202 GCA_041554215.1 Labilibaculum sp. | reverse complement strand
GATTAATCCGCCCATACTCGATCCCAATACAAATGTATCTTCGGAACCAGTTAATGTATTGTATTTTCCATCAATAAATGGCTTCAATTCTTCAACCAAGAACTTTAGGTATTGGTCCGAAATAATTTCCCCTTTTAAATTTTCGGGACGAGCAGCCATTTTCAATTTGGCTTTCGGTTTTGCCGGCATGTATTCGGCGTATCTGTTGTCAAACCACACACCAACAATTATTACAGGTCTGATCTTTTTGTTCAGAATCAAGTCTTTAATCACCTCATCAACACCCCATTCCTGATGATTCCACGTTGTATTTGCATCAAAAAGCATTTGCCCATCGTGCATATATAAAACAGGGTACTTTTTATTCTCATCGTAGTTTGGAGGCAATAATACTTCAACGGATCTTTCGCTAACATTTTGCGATTGAAATTCAAGATATTTATGAATAACAGTATGTTCTGCTGATTTGTTTTGCGAATTGGCGATAAAACCACACAAGACAAAGCCTAGTAAAATTATATTTTTCATTTTCTAAAATTTGATTTAAGCTCAAGTAACTAATCCACTGATTAATATGCAAATAAATATCGCGAACAGCATTCCTATTCTTACAGATAACTGTATAGAGTTATCGTGCGCAATTATCTCTTTAAAATGGCAGTATGTAATAGAAAGTCTGTTTTATATCCAATATTCGCTCTTTATCCATTGAATATTTGTAAAATGCTTTATCTACGTAGTTTAGGAATATTTATCTTTATCGTATGCAAATAATCACCAAGGAAAACAATCTATTTTCCCATATCGCAAATAATCGATGGGTTCAACATTTGACCTATTGGGCTGTGTATGTATTATTTTTTGCCTATGCATGGGGAAGCTTTGATGCCAATTATTTAAAAACAGTTCAAGTTGAATTAATCAATCTACCTGTTAAAATTCTATTGGTTTATGTTGTGATATACTCCTTTTATCCTAAGTTTTTATACAAAGGGAGAATTTGGCAATTTCTTTTTTGTCTTATTGCGCTAATTGGTTTTACTGCAACTTTACAACGAATAACGGATAATTTGATTATTGTTGATTTCTTTTTTCCGGAATGGCAAAAAGCACCAACTTTTTCTTTCTCCCAAATAGTACGAAGTGCGGTTAATTTAGGTGCCGTACTTGCCTTACCCATGACAGTAAAACTGATGGAATATTTAGCCAAAGTTCAACAGAATGAGCAGATTTTGGCCAAAGAAAACCTGGAAGCGGAACTGATATTTCTAAAAAATCAGGTTCAACCTCATTTTCTCTTTAATACTTTAAACAGTTTGTATTCCCTGATATTAAAAAAGTCTGATCAATCGCTTGATGTGATTCTGAAACTATCAGATTTACTACGATACATGCTTTACGAAACCAATACAACTCAGGTCGATTTACGCAAAGAAATGGATAGTATCAAGAGTTATATGGACTTGGAAAAAATTCGGTATGGAAATAGGATTGATGTAAGTTTGAATATTTGGGGCGATTTGGACCATAATCACATTGCTCCAATGATCATCCTGCCATTTATTGAGAATAGCTTTAAACATAGCACCAAAGGATTGGATAAAAGTGCATGGATCACCATCGAACTTGGAGTTAAGGCAAACAAACTGGTTCTGAAAATTGAAAATAGCATTCCGAAACTGAGCTCTAATCAAGATTCTGTTGCAGGTGGCATTGGTTTGCAAAATGTAAAAAGGAGATTATCTTTAATCTATCCGAAAAAACACGAGCTCAAAATTAATTATAACGAGGAATCGTACCATGTCCATTTAAATTTGCTATTGCTATGAAACATCCATGTCGAAGCTATTTTGACACAAAGGGCGAATTATCGCACCATGGTAATCCCGAAAGCTTTCGGGACCATATGGCAAAAACTTAAAATTATAATCACATGAAAATAAAGTGTTTACTAGTTGATGATGAAGATCTTGCTCTTGATATAATGGAAGAATATATAAAGCGAATTGACTATTTGCAATTGGAAGGAAGATGCAGAAGTGCAGTAGAGGCTTTATCTGTTTTAAACAGTAAAAAAATTGATTTGCTTTTTCTCGACATTCAGATGCCGGGATTAACAGGTATTCAATTACTCCGAAATATTTCCAATCCACCAACAGTAATTTTCACTACTGCCTATTCTGAATATGCCTTGGAAAGTTATGATTTGGAAGCTTTGGATTATTTAATTAAACCAATTCCTTTCGAGCGCTTTATTAAATCTATAAACAGATATTTCAAGCTTAAAAAACACGATTATCAGATTCCTGAAAGCAAGGATCAAAATACCTCCGATCAAACCTTTATATTCGTTAAATCAGAAAAAAAAATGGTGAAAGTATTTTTGCATGAAATACTATACATCGAAAGCCTGCGGAACTACCTAAGCATTCATCTCACTGACGAACAGGAAATTGTCACACTGAACACCATCAATAACATTGAAGAAAAACTACCTGAGACAAATTTCCTGCGAGTGCACCGCTCATTTATAATTGCAATAGATAAAATTGAAAGTTTTACTTCGAACCTTGTTCAAATTGAAAAAAAACACATCCCAATAGGCAGAAATTACAAAAGTATGACGATGGATGTACTCAAGCAAAATTGTATTGACTAATATATATTGGAAAAGCCATTCCCCTGAAGGAACGGCTTTTCGCTGGGATATCTGGTTTCCGAAAAATCGGAAATCGGTTTTTACTATTTTACGTATACTTTGTATTCCCAAGGCTTTAGCGACATTTTTTCTTCCTCGCTCAACTTAGCTTCATCCTTGTTAAAATATTCTTTGTAAACACCCGCTAATGCTTCTGATGAAAGTGTAACTTCCTGAGCGTCGGCAGTAAGGTTCAATACCACCAGTACTTTATCGCCTTCTGCCTCGCGAACAAAAGCATATACCTCTTCATTTTTATTAGAAGGAATTCGAACAATCTTGCCTCCTTTTACTCCGTTCTGCAATGCTTTATTATTGCTTTTCAAGCTTATTAACTGCGTATAAAAAGGCTCCAATGTTTTGTTGCTCCAATCAATCGTATCTTTCTCAAAGAATCTCAATCTCTTTGCCATTCCAGCTTCCTGTCCGCTATAAATTAAAGGCATTCCAGGCATGGTGAAAGTCAATACTGCAAAAGTATTTCCTGCATCGCCCATTCTTTCCTTTACGGTACCATTCCAAGAGTTTTCGTCGTGATTGGTAATAAAGTTCATGGTATAAGAATCAGCAGGGAAAATGGTATCCACTTTAGCAAAGAAAGACTCAATATCATTCGCATTTTTCTCTCCTTTAGCAATGTCATTCATGATGTGATGGAAATCCCAACCATAACCCATATCAAATGCATTCTCCAATAATTCGTGTCCACCATCTTCAGCCAACATGAAAACCGGCTTGATTGCATCTAAGTCTTTGCGCGCTTTCTCCCAGAAATCGGTAGGAACCATTCCTGCTACATCGCAACGGAATCCGTCAACATCAGCATTCTCAATCCAATATTTTAAAGAACCAATCATGTACTCACGCATGTCGTTGTTATCGTAGTTCAAATCTGCAGTATCCGACCAGTCAGTTCCTTCAGGAATAACGACTTCTCCTGCTTCGTTTCTTGTGTAATAATCAGGATGCTCATTGATTAGGAAATTATCCCAGCCAGTATGATTGGCAACCCAATCTAAAATAACATACATGCCCATTTCGTGAGCTTTGCTTACCATGTTTTTCAAATCATCCATTGTACCAAACTCAGGATTTACTGCACGGTAATCTGCCACAGCATAATAGCTACCCATGCTTCCTTTTCTGTTTTTTTCTGAGATAGGAAATACTGGCATCACCCAAAGAATATCCACACCCATTTCCTTTAATCGAGGCATATGCTCAACAAAAGCATTGATAGTTCCCTCTGGCGTATACTGACGAATGTTCACTTCGTAAATGTTTGCATTTCGGGTCCACGCCAGCGGCTTTTCAATTTTCACTTCTTCAGCAACAGCTTTTACAGCTGGCTTATTTTGACATCCTACCAACATTCCTGTTAGCAAGATCATGCTCAAAACAATCTGATAAATTCGTTTCATTTCAGTTATTTAAGATGATTAGTTTGTGTGATGTATAGTTTCAAATCTTTATAGCCTTACCCCTAAAGCCCCTTTAGGGGTAAGGGGTGATTGCCAAAATTATTAAAAACACCCCTCTGTCCTATCGGACATATCCCCTCAAAAAGGGAGAACTTTACAACACTTCCAATAAAACAATATCATATTCGGTATCAATGCTTACTTTTCCATTCTTTACTTTTGCAATCTCTCCAGAATAAGCATCACGTAATTTTGTCCCATTCTCCAATCCTTCAATGGTCATATCCTTTTTTCCAATTGGTAAATCCAAACCTACATAAACCTGATCTTGCAAATCTGTATTGCTGTATGTTCTACTGAAAACATATGGAGCTTCCGAAATCATCTTGTGAATTCCTGCACCAACAGCTGGATGATCTCTTCTGAATTGTCCGAGCTTTTGCCAATGAGCCAATACGGCTTTCGTATGCGCGTCAATTTCTATCTTTTCCCAATTCATGAACGAACGCAAAGTAGCATCGCCAACCGTTCCGTCAATAACTAATGATCGTGCAGATTCATCTCCATAATACACTTGCGAAGTTCCTGGGCACAACAACAATTTATTTGCGGCTTCTATGCTTTTTTCTCTTTTTTGATCGAAAGGAGAACCATCATCATGCGACGTTAGGTAGTTTAAAATACCATAACCTTTTAGGTCGCCATTTAATATTTCAGAATATTTCGAGAACAATTCTTCGTAACTGGATAGTGCGTTGTACTTAAATTCAAAGTTGATTAAATCAGTAAATCCATTGGCGTAATAGTTCACTTGTTTGTCACCAAAATCGTAAGCAAATTTATTACTGATAGCGTATCCATACACCTCTGCAACTGAATAAAATTCGTTGTTATCCAGAACTTTATCAGGATTATTTTCCTTCCAAACTTGAAATGCATATTCACATTCGACGCGAAAATCTCCCCAAACAGATTCTTCGGTATGCTTTACTGTATCTGAACGATAACCATCAATTCCAAACTCGATGATGTAATCGCACAGCCATTTAATCATGTGATATTTTGGTGTGCGAGGATATCCTGTGCGAGCAAAGAATTCATCCAATTCTTTCATTTCCTGCTTGTAACGACCTTCATTTTTCCATTTCTCCGCCAAACTTGCAGGAATAGTCACTTCCTGCGCACTCTCTGTCTTTACATCCGGCAAATTGTTGGTTAAAGTACACTCTATAGTCGATTCGTAGTTTTTATAGGTACAAGTAGGTCCGGTTCTCACCCACTCCTTTTCCCAGGCAGGATCAGTTTCTGTAGCCGGTCCGGTGTGATTAAGAACAGCATCCATTACAATCCGAATTCCATTGGCGTGAGCTGTTTCTACCAATTCAGCCAAATCTTCCATGGTTCCAAAATTAGGATCCAAAGCTGTCCAATCCTTTGCCCAATATCCGTGAAAACCATAAGTATTACCCGTTCCTTCATCCACCGATCCGTGAATTTGCTCAGTAACCGGAGTAAACCAAATGGCATTAATTCCCAAGGCATTAAAATACCCCTCTTTTATTTTCTGAGTGATTCCTTTGATATCACCACCTTCAAAACCTCTTAGTTTTCCAGTTGGCAATTCACGTTCAAAGTTCACATCATTGTCAGTAGTTCCATTATTAAAACGGTCAGTCAACAAGAAGTACAAGTTAGCTCCTTCCCACACAAACGGCTTATCGGCATCTGCAATTTGCTTTTCGGATGTTGAACATGCCGATAGCAAAAAAAGCACCACCACAAATATGCTGTATCCTAATCTCTTCATTATTTGGCTAGTTTAATAGTAATATATTGATTTTCTTCTGATTTAACTTCTCCGGTAAAACGAAGAATTTTTGATTCATGATCCCAAGTGAAATCTGTAGCTTTTCTTCCTAAAGATACTTTCTTTGGTTGCTTCTCTATATTGTGAATTACCCAATTAATATTCTTATTCAAAGACTTGTAATTGCTTCCAATTTCAGAATTGACGGCAATCTGTAATTTCGATTTTGAAAAGGCTGAACTGAATGATAACAACTCGTACTGTCCTTTTTCAAAT
>JBFFMG010000232.1:0-6208 GCA_041554215.1 Labilibaculum sp. | reverse complement strand
CGAATAGGAAGTGAAAACTGATCGCTCAATTTAATTTTGTCGTACATGGTAACGCTTGCATTAACCAGATTAGCCTTATCGTCGTACATTCCATCGTAAAGTGTAAAACCCATTGCCCATGAAAATTTCTTTCCTCCGATTAAATTAGAGTACCCTAGCTCTACATAACTGGAGTATTTCTGATCATTATTTTCATCGCGATCCATTTCTCCATAAAATAATACCGAAGTCATAATTGAAATTGGAAATTTAGCACAGCCTTTATATTTGGCCGAAACATCGAATAAATGTACACTTTCATTACTATCGAAATCGAAAAACTTTGAGTTGCTAAAATCTGGAGCTGGACAATAAAAATCGAACAGACTAAACTGAAACAAGGGCGTATTGTATTGCAAGTACAAATCGATCTCCTGATAACTTTCGTCGAATGAATACGCTCCCCACGCACCTACAGTAAACTTTCCAGTCTGTAACTCAATGGTTGGTTCGATAGTTGGTGCTGTACCACTGTTAAAACCTCGCCACAAATGACGACTAACCAAATCGATACTACTATTTACCGTAGTCTTCGATGGTAGATTGTCTGCTTTTACTCCCCCGCAGATTAGTAAGAATCCTATCAAAAAGATAGATTTTAAAAACTTCATCAGTAAAATAATTAAAGTGTTGTTGTTTGTTTGGAGAGAGGTATTCAACTAAATAGTAATTCCTTTTTCCTGGCTCCTGTATTTAAAAATCGCTGCAAAAATAAAGGAAAAAGAAAATGGAAATCATGATAAATATCTCCTTTATCAACTGTTATTAAACAGCGAAAATTGTCTACGGTAATCCCCAATAAATGAATTGAATTTACACCATAAAAAAAAGGGAAAAGCTATTGCTCTTCCCTTTATATAGTATAAATGTATTTTTTAATTATTATCGGGCAATACGAACCAAAGAATAATATAAACCAACAGACCAGGAAATCCTGCACTAAAAATTGAGAGCAATACATATGCAACTCGAACAAGACTAACTTCCCATCCTAAATATTCTGCAATACCTGCACAAACGCCTGCAATCATCTTATCTGATGATCGTTTCATTCTCTTTGTCATAAACTTGATTTTTAGTATTGTAATACAAGCTAAGCTTACTTCTCTTAAATTATAATACAAAACAATTACATAAAATTAATCGTCAAACTCTTCGTCGTAAAGATCTTCCTGATTCTCTAACTCATCATTATAGAATGTTTCTGCCTCATCCATCAAATCTTCAATTACATTTTGATCTTTTGGAGTTACATCCAACCAATGAATTGTTTGGTTTGAGTTGAAATCCTCAACATCACATTCTACAATACACTTTGGAGAACGAGTGTGGATGATAAAAAGAGTATCAGGTAACTCTTGTGAATTGTCTGCTAATAAAAACTTTGGGAGCATAACTTTAATTTTAATTTATGATGTAAATATAGGAAGAGATTGAATTCCAAGCAACAAAATAGACTTATCTATTTATTATTTCCTTTTTTTTATATTTCAAGCAAGCTTAATCCAAATCAGATCCCTCATTCATAGTCTCTTCATCATTGCTCCATTCCATTAGTAAATCAACATCCAGATCTACTTTAATTAGATAGTTACACTCTTTTGACATCAAATCAAACGCCTAAAAACTTCTCCCAACACCAAAATTAAATAACTTCACCATATTTTCGTATCCATGAGGAAATGTTTCACGGACCAATTTCACTAAGTCCGGTTCCATCTTATTGAAACTCTCAATTCGGTTTTTCTTTGCCATAATCAAATTTTATACTACAAGTTTAAGGCTACAGATCGACTAAAAAGCTAATTTAATCTGAAGTAAACTTTAAATTTATTTTCTTGATTCTCATCAATGGCAATTCAAATAACACCCTCAACAATAAAAAGCATAAATAACTCATATTAAGCACACTTACAAACAATAAACGTATTGTGTTGCAATCGTTTACTATAAATAAGAAAAATACCAATTGGTCTTTTTTATTCTCTTCCTGTTGGATTCCTAAAATTTTCTCCCTAAACTTGTATCCAATAAACAGATTATTATATCCTTATTTAGCAATGAGCAAATTTCTTCAAAATAACAAAATGTCTTTGTGTATGTGTACAACATGTTGTATGTGTATGGGAAAGTATTGTTATGCAAAAAGAATGAGCTTAAATTGACGAATTAGATATTCGAATATTCTCAAGAGCCTTTTTGCAATAGCAAAAAGGCTCTTTTTTTATTCGACAAAATAAACTCAATTAATGACTTAGTTAAAACAAAAATATATTTTTCGCACAAAGATGGAAGTAGATTCAAATCATACCACAAACAAAATCAATACAGCAATATGTTGTTGTATGTGTATGTTATGGAATCCACCCTAGCAGAATTCGTTATGTACATAAATGAACACTACATACCGAGTCTTTCTGCTATACAGAAGGACTTTTTTTATTCCTGAAAGTCGATTAAAATGAAAGAAAAAACATACCGAAGTGTACTAAAAACCATTTCGTGGAGAACAATTGGAACCATTGATACCATTTTAATCTCTTATTTAGTGATTGGAGATATGAAATGGGCAATGTCGATTGGCGGGGTTGAGTTGTTTACAAAAATGGGACTCTATTTTATCCATGAACGAACATGGAATAAGATCGAATTAGGAAGAGAGAAAAAACATCCCATTGATTATCACATTTAAAAAGAACAATCATGTCGAAACAGAAAAAACAATTTTTACCCATCGCCCTAGATATCACTGATAAGAAAATACTAATTATAGGTGGCGATGAAGATGCTTATAAAAAGCTTAAAATATTACAACGGAGCACGAATTTAATTGAAGTAATTGCTCCCAAAATCATTAACTGGATAAAAAATACAGGTGTGATTTATCACGAAAAGCAATACAGCAAAGAAGTGCTTAAAGATTATTTTCTGATTTACAGTTGTGTTGAAGATCCTGCTTTTGTGAGACAATTAATAAGAGATACAAAAGAAGCCGGCGTATTACTAAATGTGCACGATCAACCAGATTTTTGCGAATTTGTTTCTCCGGCTATTTACAAAAAATCAAACATCAGTGTTGCTGTAAGTTCGAATGGTGAAGATGTTTACGAATCGATTCGGGTACGAAATCAACTGAAAGATTACTTTGAAAATTATCTGCTTCAGAAACAGCTAATTGCTAACTAATACCAACACAACATTCTCTATAAAAGAAAGAACATGGGAAAAGAATTTCAAATCAATCAAGAACAATTATCTCAGCTAAATAAGCTGATTCAAGATTTATCTGCCGAGCAATTGGTTTGGGTAAATGGATACCTGTCGGGGATTATTAATGGAAAGGGAAATGAGATTGATGTTCCAGTAATTCCAAGTCAAAAATCTTCTGAAAGCATCACTATTTTATTTGGCACACATACCGGACACAGCAAGGAAATAGCTATGGACCTTCACGATAGGCTTCTGGCACTGGGCTTCGATGCTAAGATACAAGGCCTTGATTTTTACAAGAAAAATGATTTGAAAAAGGAGAAATACCTTTTCCTAATTGTAAGCACTCATGGTGAAGGTGAAGCACCAATTCAGGCAGAAGAATTATACGAATATGTGCACGGCACAAGAGCCCCAAAACTACCAGATACAAAATATGCAGTGCTAGCATTGGGCGATAAAACATACAAGAAATATTGCCAGACAGGAATTGATTTCGATCAAACATTCACAAAATTAGGTGCGCAGGCGATTTTACCTGTTCAAACCAGCGATGTCGCCTACGAAGAAGTCGCCGAACAATGGATTGAAAAAGTGGTTGGAGAATTGAAAAACTTAGTGCCGGAAGTTTCTCCCCTTAGCCAAGCCAAAGGAGCATCTGTTCCAAAAAAGAAATTCAATCGCTCAAATCCATACTATGCTGAGGTACTGGAAAAGGTGAGAATTACCACGACTGATTCTGAGAAGGAAATTTACCATGTTGAAATCTCATTGGAAGATTCGGGCATAGAATACAAAGCAGGCGATAGTATTGGTATTCTTCCCAACAATCCGATTGATTTGGTAGACTTACTAATTGACAAGCTGGAAGACGATCCGGAACGAACAGTTACCGTTGGCGAGAAAGAAATTAGTTTATTCCGGGCCTTGCAAAACAAGCTGGAGATAACCGTTTTGAATCGAGAAGTTCTTGAAAAATACCACGCCATCACCCAAAATAAGGAGCTTGAACTGCTGTTGAATAATGAAGATGAATTGGAAAAATATCTTCATGGTGCTGATGCTTACGATTTGTTAGAGGATTACAAAGGTGAAATTACCAGCGACCAATTTCTATCCATTCTTCGGATTTTATATGCACGTCTCTACTCCATTTCATCCGGTCCGGGATCGAATCCCGGGGAAGTTCACATTACCATTGCTTCGGTTCGATACAATCGTAAAAAACGTGATAGAAACGGAGCTTGTTCCTCTTACATCACAGATGAAATTAATGCAGGCGATCATTTGCCCATTTATATTGATAAAAATGAGTCTTTCCGTTTGCCGGATGATGAAAGTAAACCACTGATTATGGTTGGCGCAGGAACTGGAGTGGCTCCTTACCGAAGCTTTTTACAGGAACGGGAACAAAACAGCGCAAAAGGGAAAAGCTGGTTATTCTTTGGAAATCAGCGTTTCAAAAAAGACTTTTTATATCAGCTTGAATGGCAAAAATTCCTTAAAAAAGGAACTCTGCATAAATTGGATGTTGCTTTTTCAAGAGATCAGGAAGAAAAAACTTACGTGCAGCACCGATTGAAAGAAAATGGAAAAGAAATATTCCAATGGCTCGAAAACGGTGCTCATTTTTACATCTGCGGAGACAAAAAACACATGGCTAAAGATGTTCAGACAAGCTTGCTGGAAATCATTCAGAACGAAGGCGGAATAACTCCTGAAAAAGCGGAGGAATACCTCAAAAATCTGAAGAGAGAAAAGCGATTGTTGCTCGATGTATATTAATAATTATGAGTTAGGAATCATGAATTAATAGTTCAACAAGAACTGGATAATCATTGGAGACTAAAGAATTACAATACCAATCTTCTAAGTTTCAACTTTTCACAACTCATAATTTTAAACTCATAACTCATAATTCAAAAAACTATGTCAGATAATATCAACTGGGCAGAATTGTCCGAAGTCGAAAAAATTAAAACCGAAAGCAACTATTTGCGCGGAACATTGGAGGCCAGTCTTGCCGACCCAATTACAGGGGCAATTGCGCCGGATGATCGTCAGATCTCCAAATTTCATGGCATTTACCAGCAATTCGATCGGGATAATGAACGGGAGAGAAAGAAAACCAAATTGGAACCCGATTACTCCTTTTTAATTCGGGTGAGAGTGCCTGGCGGAGTTGTAAATGCGAAACAATGGTTGCAAATCGATCAAATATCAGATGAATATGCCAACGGAACCATCAAATTAACCACCCGGCAGGCATTTCAATTTCATGGGGTATTAAAAGGAAACCTGAAGCCAAGTATTCAAGCCATAAACAAGGCATTGCTCGATACCATTGCTGCCTGTGGCGATGTAAACAGAAACGTTATGGCCAGTCCTCATCCGTATGCATCGGAAGTTTTCGATCAGGTACAGGAATTAGCGGGCAAAGTGAGCGATCATTTAACACCTAGAACTCCGGCATACTACGAAATCTGGCTCGACCAAAAGAAAGTGGCTGCAGGAAGTGCCGGTGAAGTGGAACCTTTGTACGGACCCGTTTATCTGCCTCGAAAGTTTAAAATTGGATTTACCACTCCTCCTTTTAACGATACCGATATTTTTACTCAGGATTTGGGATTTATTGCCATCGAAAACAATGGTGTACTGGAAGGATTCAATATTGCTGTTGGTGGTGGAATGGGAACAACTTTTGGCGACGCTGAAACTTATCCCCGATTAGGCAATGTTCTGGGTTTTGCTTCAGTAGAGAACACTGTTGATGTTGCTGAAAAAGTGGTGCTATTGCAAAAGGAGCTGGGGAATCGAAAAGTTAGAAAGAATGCCCGTTTAAAATATACCATCGACCGAATTGGAGTTGATAAATTTAAAGAACTCCTTAATGAGAAGCTTGGTTATTCTTTGGAACCTGAAAAAAGTTATGCTTTAGTAAGAAACGGCGATAAATTTG
>JBFFMG010000231.1:0-6279 GCA_041554215.1 Labilibaculum sp. | reverse complement strand
CATTGGAATGACTCAGGCTACAGATTCTCATGTGATTACCGTATCTGAGGAAACTGGAAATATATCATATGTTATGGGAGGTAATATTAAGGTGCGGATTAGTCCAAGCGAGTTACGAACATTTTTGGAAGGAGATTTTTCGAGTTTTATGATTTAAACTTAGAGAAATGAAAATAGGAATTACCGGAGGTACAGGCTTAGTCGGATCTCATCTGATTGAGAAATTAATAGAAGAGCTAAACGCTGAAATTCTATTGATTCCTAGAAAACTATTGTATGGTAATGTTGATGATCTTTCTTATTTTATAAAATCCTGCGAAATAATTATCCATCTTTCTGGTTCTCCTGTTATTTGCAGATGGAGTTTGAAAAACAAGCAAATACTCCGCGATAGTAGAATTCTTACCACTCGAAACTTGAGTCGTGCAATTGACTTGATGAAGAGAAAACCAAAGCTTTTCATTTCAACTTCGGCTGTGGGTATATATGATACCAATCACATACATAGTGAGTTAAGTGTTGATTATTCTGGCGATTTCTTAGGGCAGCTTTGTGTCGATTGGGAAAATGAGGCTCGTACTATAGATAAGTATGGTGTTCGAACTGTCATTTTTAGGTTGGGTGTTGTTTTGAGTGAAAAAGGTGGTGCTTTGGGAAAAACTCTTCCTGTGTTCCGATATGGTTTGGGTGGTAAATTGGGTAATGGAATGCAAGCATTTCCATTCATTCACATCAACGATCTTGTTAACGCTTATTTGCATGTAATTTTAAATCTCGAAGCGGAAGGAATTTATAATTTAGTTGCACCCGATTTAATAACTAATGCAGATTATACCAAAGCACTTAGTCTTTGTGTAAATCGACCTGCTGTTTTTCACGTTCCTTCTTTCATCTTAAAAGTTATTTTTGGAGAAGGAGCAAATGTCTTGCTTTCCGGTCCTAGAGTTGTGCCTGAACGTCTATTAAATATGGCGTTTCAGTTTTCTTATCCAACATTAACTGCTACACTTAATTCCTTACTAAATTGTAGGTCTTCAGATTGTTAATAGCCATTTTCGGATAGTTGGTCTCTGTAATATGTATTCCTAAGGAAGTTAAGAAGACTTTAATCATAAAGGGGTTGATTTTCTAGTGTATTAGTTTTAATTTAGATTAAACAAGTTTTTATAAAAGAGAGTGTGCCCGAAAAGGGTATTTTTTTTCATTCATTTTCGCTGAATACTAACTCAAAGCCTATGGAATTGGATTTTACACCCCAATTGTTGATTGTTGATGACCGTGCCGAAAACTTAGAATTACTAAGAGCCGTATTGGGAAAATTGAATGTTGGTTTAGAGTTAATTCAATCACCAATAAAAGCTTTACAGGATATCGAAAAAAAGGAGTACGCTCTCATCATTCTAGATGTGCAAATGCCACAGATGGATGGTTTTTTGCTAGCTCAAAAGATTCGAAGTGGTCATGTAAATAAATCAACTCCAATTATTTTTCTCACCGCAATTTTTTTAGATAAACAAAGTGAAATCAGAGGCTATAAGTGTGGTTGTGTTGATTTTATTATAAAACCTTTTGATATTACCATCTTAATTAATAAGATCAATATTTTTCTGGAGTTATATAAAAACCGAAGATTGATTGAATCTCAGAATAGGAAGTTGACAACAGCTCTTAATGACAAAGATCTTTTGGAGGGGCGTTTGCGCAATTTGGCATCGAATTACCGATCTATTCTGGAAGGACAATCTGAGCTTATTTTAAAAATGGATAGTTTGCATAGAGTTGAATTTGCAAATGAGGCTTTCACTAATTTTTTTGATTATGCATTAGATGGTATTTCACCTGATTCGTTAGCTAGTGTTAATTTGGTTTTGCAAGATCAATTGAATAAAGGAATTGGGCAATTGAATGGTAAAAGAAAAACCATCACTTTTGAGGGGCAGATCTTAAATTATGAGGGGAATAACATTTGTCTCGAATGGACTATTTGTAAAGAGATAGAATTTGATGACACATACTATCTGGCAATAGGCCGTGATGTTTCAGAAAGGAAGCAATTGAAAGATTCATTGGTAAAAAAGGAGTGTGTTTTAAGGGAAATTCAGAAGAAAACCAAAATAGGTAGTTTTCAATGGGATTCTTACTCTAAATTAATTCGTTGTTCCGATGAATTTTTGCGTATGTATGAAATTCCTGCCACTACTACCGGAAATGTTTTTGAGGAAATAAAACTGAAAACCCATCCGGATGATAAAGATGCGATTGAGCGTCTTCTTTTAAATCTTCCCGAAAAAAATCAAAAAATAGAATTTGAACATCGGTATATATATAGCAATGGATTGATTAAATATTTCAAAGTTGAGATGTACAGTGCGTTCGATGAAGCCGAGAGTATGTTTAATTTGTATGGTTTGGTGTCTGATATTTCAAAGAAAAAAGCTTTAGAGTTTTCATTTAAGGAAAGTTTGAGTCTAGATAATGAGGCATATGACAACAAAGCTATTTTTGAGTTGAATGGGAATAATCAAATAAAATATTTGAATGATTATGCATGCGATTTTCTAGAATGTCAAGGACTAAAAGATTCGGAGGGTATTGAATTTGTGCAGTTTTTTAAAGATGAAGATGCTAAAAAAGTAAAAAGGATATTGAATCTTTCTAGCTCAAATAAAGGCTTTGTATTTGAATTATTATCAATTGTGACCAAAAAAAACACTTTGAAACGTATTGTTTTAGCGGCGCATTCAACACTTATAAATAATGAAAAAGGGGTACGCGGCATAATGATGGAAATAGTTTCCAATAGTGAAGTCATAAATGAATCTGCTGAATTCATGAATATCATTAATGGCCATAAGAGACAAGAGCAAGAATTGGAAGACAAAACCTGTAAATTGAGAGATAAAGTCGAAAAGGAGTTGAAGATAAATGACTTTCACCGTCAACTATTGCTGAAAAAATCGGAACTTGAATCCTTAGGTAAAATGGCAAGTTCAATGGTTAATGAGATTAATCAACCCTTAACCGGAATATCTATGATTATGGACAATATACTTCTACGTTTATCTATGAATAAAATTGATGAGGAGTATCTACGTGAAAAATGTTCTCAGGTATTTGTGGATATTGATCGTATTAAAAAATATTTATCGCAGATTGGTATTTACAATTCCTCCCAAAAGGAAAACTTGAAGGAGTTAATTGATATTAAAAGTCTTATTAATGATTCAATAAATTTTATCACAAAACAATATAAAAGACGAACTGTTAAAATTTCCTTTACTACATTCTCTGATAATTTGTATGTAACGGGTAATAAATATAAACTTCAGAAGGTTATTGTAGATATATTGAATAATGCCTACGAATCCATTGAACAAAGACTTGAAACTTCAAAAACGAACAAAAAGGATGAATGGATAAAAATTACGACTGACTTGGTGGACGATAATGTTATTATATCCATAAAGGACAACGGTATTGGCATCGATCCAGATAATCTCAATTATATATTTGAGCCATTTTTCACCACCAAACAATCTGGTATTGGATCTGGGCTCGGTTTATATATAAGCAAAGGAATAGTACAGAAAATGAATGGGCAAATAACTGTAAATAGTTCAAGGAACGAATTTACAGAAATGAAATTGATATTGCCTTTTGAATTCGAAAACTCTAATAAAAGACTCAGATTTGAAAATAATTAATCACCTGTAAAGTGCTCTTAATATGGTATCAATAAGCAATTTAAGAATATTGATTTTAGATGATGAAAAACTGGTTCGTGATGAACTTGAAGAATTTTTCATTGATCCCAATTTTAGCATATTTAAAGCAGGAAGTCCCTCTGAAGCTTTTCATATTATGGATGAAAATGACATACATATCGCTGTGATTGATGTCAACTTGCCAGAAATGAGTGGTTTAGAGGTTTTGGAAAAGGTGAAAGAAGATTTTCCTGAAATTGAAGTAATTATGATTAGTGGATATAGTGAGATGGATTCTGTTATTCATGCAATGCGATTAGGCGCTTCAGATTTTTTCACCAAACCATTTCGTTTAAGTGATGTTGAAAGTGCAATCGAACGCACCAAAAAATTTGTTCACTTAAACAAAAGCTTAATTGAAGTTAAACGTAATTTTTCTATCATTTCAGAGGAGTTTAAGAAAGCCATTGGTTATGAGATTATTGGAGAGAGTCCACAGATGAAAAACTTAATTGATCTCATTGGAAAAGTGGCAAAAACAGAAAATACTTCTGTACTTATAACTGGTGAGAGTGGAACAGGTAAAGAATTAGTCGCTCGTGCAATTCATTATCTTAGTAATAGAAAAGAGAATTATTTTTATGCTGTTAATTGTAGTGCTATTCCAGAATCACTCTTCGAAAGTGAGTTTTTTGGGCATACAAAAGGTGCATTCACCGGAGCTTCCGACTCTAAGGTTGGATGGTTCGAAGCAGCCAATAAAGGAACTCTTTTTCTAGATGAAATTGGAGATATGCAATTAAATCTTCAAACAAAATTTTTGCGAGTTCTAGAAGATCGAAAAATAATGAAAGTTGGTTCTAATATCGAAATACCATTTGATACACGAATTATTGCCGCAACAAATCAAAATATTGAAGGTCTACATTCCGAAAAAGGATTTCGTTTGGACTTGTATCACCGAATTAGTTCGTTTATAATTCATTTGGAACCATTGCGAAATAGAAAAGAGGATATTCCCTTGCTATTGGATTATTTTGTGAAATATTTTAACAGAGTAATGGGAAAAAATATTAATGAGATTGATGGCGCAGTTATTAGACGCTTATTATCTTATGAATTTCCAGGAAACGTGCGGGAACTAAAAAATATGGTCGAACGAGCCGTTATCATTTGTGATATGAATAGGTTAAATTTATCTCACTTTCAACTTACTCATCCAAAAGAAGAAAATAGAAAGGTCTATTTTTCATTGGATGAAAATCTTAATCTTGAATTGGTTGAAAAGGATTGTATCATAAAAGCACTTGAGCGTTCCAATAATAATAAATCTAAAGCTGCCGATCTTTTAAATATAACTTGGCAATCTCTCGATAGACGTATTAAAAAATATAAAATCGAAGTTTAATCGGATTAAATCCGGATGTTTTTTCTACAGCTTACAAATCCACAATTTTTCATTTTATCCGATTTTCATTTTATCCGAAAATGGATAATTTAAAGAGAAATGATCTGCTTGCAAGTATATCAAGGGGTTACAACTTTGTTTTTAGTTTCTTAAACTTTTTTATCCGTTTACGGATAAAAAAGTTTAACGGGATAATAAAGCCAATTCGAATTAAGTGTCAATCAGACAGGTAGATAGGTGTTGTGGTATGTTGATTGATATAGGATACACATTGCAAACTATTATTAGTCTATGGATGTATTAATATTGGAAGGAAACACATTGAAAATTCTTCCTTCATCAGATGAACCTATGAATATTCTATTTGTAAAAGAAAATAGATCATTAATTGATGAGCTGAAAGAATACATTCAGGGGCTTGAAGCTAAAGCATATTTTGCCGATGACCCGATGGAAATGGAAATTATTTTAAATCAAACGAAAATTGATTTGGTAATTATTCCGATAAAAGCTTTATCTAATGTGGATATGCTGAAATACATTAATGATAATTTTAAAGAAACCAAAGTTGTTATTACGGTAGACCGTGAGGAACAAAATTCCAAATTGGAAAACCGGAAAGCGCTCTATACAAATTACGAATTGCTACAAAAGCAACTTCGTTTATTCGAATTAAAAAAGGCTATTGGTTCAGGACTCAATTATAGTCCAAACTAATATTTTGCTCTATTCACTTTCAACCAACCATGTAGATTGATTAAAAGATTTACAAAAAATGAATTTGAACTTTGGAAACAGATGCGATGACCATTTGTTTCCAGTTCAAATTCAAACAAGTTACCTTAATCTCAATTGTTAAATTATAAAACTGAAGTTATGAAGCAGGAAGTTCAGAACGATTTAGTTAGAATTAAAGACAGACTCAGAATTCTAGATGACAAGAAGAAGAAAGTTGCCAAGATTATTGGAGTAACCGATGTGTATTTGTATTATATTCTTAATGGAAAACGACCATTGACAACAACCGTTAAGTCAAAACTCTTTGATTATTTAGGTCTTAGTTAATTTTTTTTGACAAATACCGTTTAACTAATATTAAAAATCAGGTGATTATTCATGATTCATGGAAATATTACCTGATTTTTATTTAATAATAATCCACATCTT
>JBFFMG010000230.1:0-6313 GCA_041554215.1 Labilibaculum sp. | reverse complement strand
CAGAACCTGGCAATTACTGGAAGGTTATTAATGAAATGGTAAATATTCCTAATTTAATTATTAAGGAATTTTTACAGTTTAATCTCGAAGAGGAAATCAATAAATCACCATCTGATGCTCAAATTGCCATGGCGAATTCAAATGGTAAAGCTCTTTGCTTTACTGTGACAGGGAATTCAGTTTATTCATTCAATAATCCAAATGTTGGTGCTCAAATTAATATTGCCAAAGCTGTTCGTCGAATTGTTTGTTCAGGAGGAAAACCTCTAGCGCTTAACGATTGTTTAAATTTCGGAAGTCCTTTAGATGAAAATGTTTTTTCGCAATTTGTAGAAACCATTAAGGGAATTACAAATGCGAGTGAATTTTTTGATACGCCAGTTGTTGGGGGGAATGTAAGTTTCTATAATGAGAGTTCATCGATGGGAAAAAGAACGGCAATTAACCCAACTCCCATTATAGGAATGCTGGGAGTCATTGATCCTAAGACAAATCATATGTCATATATTTATAGGAACAAGGGCGATATGATCTTCTTAATTGGAAAATCACAGAATGATATTTCGGGCTCCGAATATTTGTGTTCAATTCATAAAAAGTGCAATGTAGGTGTTCCTTATTTCAATCTTGATGAAGAAAAAGCAATAAATAAAGTCGTTGCGAATTTGATAGAAAAGAAATACATAAGATCTGCTCACTCAGTTGAAAGAGGTGGTCTTTTCTTTAACCTGATCGAATCATCGATGCCATTAGGATTGGGTTTTGATGTTACTTCTCCTGCCGAAATTCGTACAGATGCATTTTTGTTTGGGGAAGCTCAAGGAAGAATAGTTGTTTCTGTTTCAATGGAAAATGAGGACAATTTTGTTGATATGATGATGGAAAGTCGTGTGCCATTTTCAACCTTAGGGCATGTCACTAAAGGAGAGTTACGAATTGATGATATTTCATATGGTTCCGTTGACGAGTATAAAAGGGGCTATCAACAAAAAACAATTAAATAGGTTTTTATAACAATGTTAGCATTTAACTTTTTAACAAAGAATCATGTAATGGTTCTTTGTTTTTCATTCACTATATTTGTGCCTTCACAATTAATTTGGTTCACAAACCAATATTTTAATCATTAGATTTTTTATTCGTGGTAAATCCCTATAAAGATTTAGATAAAAGCAAAAAAGATCAGGTTGCACTGATGTTTAATAATATTGCCAGAAAATATGATTTTCTCAATCATTTTCTATCCATGGGGATAGATAAACTTTGGAGAAAGAAAGCAGTTAAGTTACTGCAACCTCTTCAACCTAAGCAGCTTTTGGATATTGCAACAGGAACAGGGGATTTCGCTCTTGCTTGTTTAAAACTAAATCCTGATAAAGTTACAGGTATCGATATTTCAACGGAAATGCTTGCCGTTGGACGTGAGAAGATTGCTAAGAAGAAACTGCAGGATAAAATAGAACTTTTCGAAGGAGATTCGGAAGATATTCAGTTCGCCGATAATTCATTCGATGCAATAACTGTAGCTTTTGGAGTCCGTAATTTTCAGAATTTAGAAAAGGGATTAAAAGAAATGAATCGAGTTGTTCGACCAGGAGGAAAGGTGGTTATTCTTGAATTTTCTAGGCCTAAAAGGTTTCCAATCAAGCAATTTTACAATTTTTACTTTTTTAATATTCTTCCTTTGTGGGGCAAAATGGTTTCTAAGGATAGTTCAGCATATACCTATTTACCCGAATCGGTAGGGGCTTTCCCCGATGACGATAATTTTCTTGAAATATATAAATCTTGTGGTTTTGAAGCTACGGAACAAGTAAAATTGAGTTTTGGAATCGCATCCATTTATATTGGAACAAAACCAATACAATAAAACAGTCGTTTGTAGGTTTATATTTAAAAGAATTCCAAAATTTGAAAAAAGGACTATTCATACTATTGTTGATACTAAGTTTTTCTTCCTCTTTTTCACAAAGAAGATACAAAACTGAGAGTATTTTAAATTATCAAAATGTAGATCAAAAATGGCTGCATTTTGGGTTTACTCTTGGTGTAAATAGCATGGATTTTGCAATATATAATTCAGGTATTGGAGATGCACGTGCAGAGCAGGTTGTTTTTTCCCCGGGATTTACGGTTGGAATTGTATCTGATTTACGTCTGCATGAGAATTGGTCTCTTCGATTTCTTCCCGGCTTAGAGATTGGACAGCGAACAATTACATATTCGAACCTTGATGTTCAAGAGGTTAATGTTGAATCTGTTTTAGTAAATCTTCCTTTATTATTAAAATATAGAGCCAGGCGATTAAATAATTATCGTCCCTACTTAATTGGTGGTACAAGTTTTAAAATTGATGTTCAATCTCAGGATGCTTTAGATCCGGAAAACGATATGCTGGTTCGATTAAAAACCTCAGATTTATATTTGGAGTTAGGTGCTGGAATCGATTTTTATTTGCCCTATTTCAAATTGGCAACAGAATTGAAATTTGCCATTGGTTTAAAGGATATCATTAATCATGAATATGATATTGATAATCCGGGGTTCGAAGCTTATACCGACACCTTTAGAAAAGTGAATTCTAAAATAATTACTCTGTCATTTCATTTCGAATAGAAATTCCATTTTATAATATTTTCTTAGAATGATTACCGAACTAGATATAGTGCTAGGTCCGAAGGATGCTTCAGACGAAAAATATTACAAACCTATTTTAGCAAAAAAAATGGGCATTTCATCTTCACAGATTAGAGGAATCAAAATTCTGCGAAAATCAGTTGATGCCCGACGTAGAAATATTTTAATTAATTTAAGATTTCAAGTTGCCTGTGATGAGGATTTACCTCAATCGGAAGATGCTAAATTTGAATATTCTAAGGTAGATGGCAAAGATAAAGTGATTGTAGTGGGAGCAGGACCAGCTGGTTTGTTTGCAGCTCTTCGTTTAATAGAGTTAGGCTATCAACCTATTGTTTTAGAGAGAGGTAAGAGTGTAGAGGATAGAAAGAAAGATTTGGGAGAATTGCATAAAACTCGTAAAGTAAATCC
Source organism: Labilibaculum sp. (assembly GCA_041554215.1). Classification (GTDB taxonomy): domain Bacteria; phylum Bacteroidota; class Bacteroidia; order Bacteroidales; family Marinifilaceae; genus Labilibaculum. The sequence continues at coordinate 3,265 of JBFFMG010000230.1, read as the reverse complement.
AGATTCAAATTATAGTTTTGGTGAAGGTGGTGCAGGAACATTTTCCGATGGAAAATTATACACCCGTTCCAAAAAACGGGGAGATCTAAAAAAGATTCTAAACGTCTTGCATTTTCATGGTGCTCAGGATGATATCTTGTTTGATGCACATCCGCATATCGGTACAGATGTTTTGCCAAAAGTAATTGTTCGTATTCGTGAGAGTATTTTAAAAGCTGGAGGGGAGGTGCATTTCTCTACTAAAGTGGTTGAGTATATTCTAGAAGGTCATAAAATTTGTGGCGTTGTTACCGAAGATGGCCAAAAGATATTGGGCGAAGGAGTAATACTCGCAACCGGACACTCGGCTCGTGATGTATACAGAAAGTTGGATGAGCAAGGAATAGAGTTAGAGGCGAAGTCATTTGCAATGGGAGTTCGAATTGAGCATCCACAAGACCTGATAGATCAAATTCAATATCATAATCCCAATGGCAGAGGTGAGTATTTGCCGGCAGCAAGTTATAGTTTTGTACAGCAAGTTGAAGAAAGAGGTGTTTATTCATTTTGTATGTGTCCGGGTGGGGTAATAGTTCCAGCTGCTACAGGCGATAGACAACAGGTTGTGAACGGAATGTCTTCTTCAAATAGAAATACAGCTTTTGCAAATTCAGGTATGGCAGTAGAGATCCGGACTCAGGATTTGAGATTGTATCAGAAGTATGGTGCATTGGCTGGTTTGTATTTTCAGGAAGAATTGGAAGAAAGAGCATTTGTTGAAGGGGGAGAAAACTTAACGGCTCCTGCACAAAGAATGAACGATTTTGTGAATGGGCGTAAGAGCAGTTCTTTGCCCAAAACATCTTATCATCCGGGAATTGTGTCATCACCAATGCATGAGTGGTTGCCAGAACATATCAAGTTTCGTTTGCAGGAAGGATTTAAAGCATTCGGACGTAAATCAAATGGTTTTCTTACAAATGAAGCCGTAATTTTAGGTGTAGAGTCTAGGACTTCTTCGCCAGTTCGAATTCCTCGAGACAGAGAAAGTTTTCAGCACATTAGAGTTGAAGGACTGTTTCCTTGTGGCGAAGGTGCTGGCTATGCAGGAGGAATTGTATCCGCTGCTATGGATGGAGAGCAATGTGCAGATGCATTTGATAGATACGCAAATTCAGTAAAAAACTAAAATTCCAATCTTCTAAATTCAGAGCATATAATTGAGGTAGCAACCGATACATTTAGGGATTCGGATACTGCTTCTCCATTTGGGAAATCAGGAATATACAGTTTGTGTGTTACTAATTTCTGTATGTTTTTGGATACTCCTTTTCCTTCATTTCCCATAATGATGAAGCCTTGTTTTTGAAGTTGAGTTTTATATATAATCTCACCCTCAAGAAAGGTTCCGTAAATGGGAAAACTTGGTTTTTTGTATTTTAAAATCAAATCTTCAAGATCGGTGTAAACAACATTCACACTTGATATTGCGCCCATGGTTGCCTGAATCACTTTTGAGTTGTAAAGATCAACCGTGTTTCGAGAACAAAATATGTGTTTAATTCCAAACCAGTCAGCAATTCGAATAATTGTACCTAGATTACCAGGATCTTGGACATCATCTAGTACAAGTGATAGCGAATTTTGGATGCTAGTTTCGCTTGTAGTTTGAGATTGAATTTTGAAGACTCCGATAACGGTAGCAGGAGTTTTTAATGAACTGATTTTTTTTAACTGGTTTGCATCAGTTTCAATTCTATTATTGATCTTAGTTTTACTAGAAAGTGAATAGCCCTCTTTCCATTCTGATGTGTATATCAGAAATTCAACTTCTGTTTTTGCTTTTATTAAATCAGAGACTAACTTATTTCCCTCAGCTACGAAAAGCTGATGCTGATCCCTGTATTTTTTCTGCTGAAGGCTGGTTATCAGCTTGATTTGATTTTTGGATAACACGGTGTTTATTTTGAAATTTTATCATTTAAAAGGCTACTAAAGCCAAGAATATATCATTGAAGTTAAGTATCTTTGTCGTGTTTTTAACCGAATAATACTTTTATTATACTTGAAATCTTACGAGAAATACAAAAGTAGTTATAATTTCCCTATTTTATTTTTTTTGGCGTGCTTGCTTTTGAGTTTAGGGGCGTGTTCTACGACAAAATATGTTGGTGAAGGTGAATATCTGCTAAATAAGGTTGTTGTTAATTCCGACGACAAGTCAATTGCTACAAGTGAATTGAAACGCAATATTAAGCAAACTCCAAATTTGAAAATTTTGGGAGTTTGGAAATTCCACTTGGGTTTGTATAATTTATCTGGCAAAAACAAAGAAAAAGGATTCAATAAATGGCTAAGAAGAATCGGAGAGGAGCCAATTATTTATGAGGATTTTCAAACGCAGCGTTCCTTAAGACAATTGGAAATATATTTGCAGAAAAAAGGTTACTTTAATGCAGAAGTTAGAGATTCTGTAAGTCTGAAAAGGAAAAAAGCCAAAGTTTATTATTTCATAAAGTCAAAAGAACCTTATCGTTACAGGAATATTTACAGGGGAATAAATGAGTTGCCTTATAATTTCCTTTCTCCATTTCAAGAAAAGGGAGAGATGTCTGATTCGACACAAATTCGTCAATATGTTATTGCTGATAAGATAAATTCTGATTTTAAATTAGGAGACAAAGTGGATTCTGACGTATTGAATAAAGAGAGGATCAGAATTTCAAAATTACTTAAGAATCAAGGCTATTTTAATTTTTCCAGAGAGTACATACATTTTTTAATGGATAGTACTAAAAAGGATAACCAAATGGATGTTTTTGTAGGTATTAAAACTCCTGAAGATAGTAAATCCATAAAAAAATACAGAATCAATCAAGTGTCAATATTTACAGAGTTTGATCCTAAATTGATGTTGATGAATGATGAAAAGTATTTGAAGGATTTGGATACGATTCAGCACGAGAAAGTTAATTTTATTTACAAGAAAAAGATTAAAATTAAGCCCGATGTAATTCTGTCTTCTATATTAATTCGTGAAAATCAACTCTACAATTTAAAATCGGTTGAACAAACCTATAGTCGTTTGCAATCTTTAAATCAATTTAAGTTTCTAAATGTGAAATTCGAAGAAGATTTAAATTCTACTAATGATGAAGTTGGTAGTTTAAATTGTATTATCCAATTAACACCTCACACCTTACAGTCCTATTCTGTTGAATTCGAAGGAACGAATTCCTCGGGAAATATTGGATTCGCTGGCAATTTAAATTATCAACACAAAAAT
>JBFFMG010000229.1:0-6436 GCA_041554215.1 Labilibaculum sp. | reverse complement strand
TTAGAGTATACAAAACAGAAAAAGCTTGGATCCCCACCCAAGCTTTTCTACTAACCACTATTTACTAACCTAAATCTATTATCTATGAAAAAACTTTTATTTTATATCTACAATACAAACATACTGCATTGTTTAGTTAAGTGCATTTAATAGATGTTAAATGATTTTAAAAAAAACCTAGGTCCCCACCCAGGTTTTTTTAACTAATCAATAACCTAAATCAAAAATCTATGAAAAAAAACTTTTTTGCTGTCTTATATTATAAATATACGAAAATCTTTGATAAACGGTTACAAATAGATGTTAAAAAACCTTAAGGTAATTTTTACAATCTTAAAAATAGGATATTGTTTGAAAAGTTTTCGTACTGATTTGGATACATTTCTAATTTTTTAAGCAGAATTTACACTTCCTAAAAAAGAACTTTTCCATTGCTCGAGGAATTTATCTAAATTAGGCCTTTAGCAAAAATTAAACTTCTATAATTGCCCCATGAATGAGTCCGTACTAAATGCTCTAATGCAACTTTTCGCCATTATTGTAGATGAACAACAGGTAGGTTTTGAGATAGCTGCACGTGATGTTGTTTCGAAGTACTTAGGAAAGCGTTTTAGTAAAGAATGGCATGAAAGATATTTAGATAATTTCAACCGTTATTTGAAAGAATCCTATTACACTACAGGTAATAAGGATACAATTAAAAATAAACACAATCAGGTTATAGATGTTTGTGCAAAACTAGTTGAAGAGGTAGAGCAGGAACAGAAGGTGTGGATCATGTTGCAGCTTCTTGAATTTATTGATGATTCTGAATTTACGGGTCCAGAAGAACTGGATTTTGTGAAAACAGTGTCTAAAAAGTTTAAGATCCCCAAAGATGAATTTGAGCATAGTCTTCAGTTTATTTTAGGAACAGAATATTCTATTCCATTTAATCCATACCTATTGATCATTGATGCGAATGAAACTTTTGATCATGAAGTAGTAAAGCATATTTGTAGCCCTCGGCTAAGGGGGCGGCTATTTATACTTCACCTGGAGAGCACGAACACTTTCCTGATGAAATATTTTGGAGAATACAATCTGTTTCTAAATGGGCACAATATTAAATTGGATCGTGCTTATATATTGTCTTATGGGTCGGTGATTCGAAGTCATAGAATTGACCCGATATATTATTCCCAGATTGTATCCGTATTTATTGAACGTAAGAACCATTCGGATATTCGCTTTGTAGCTAAAAATATTGAATTTAGGTTTCCCGGATCCAACAATGGTGTTTTTCCTGTCAATTTCCATGTTGAATCGGGACAGTTGATTGGAATAATGGGAGGCAGCGGAACGGGGAAATCTACTCTCTTAAATGTGTTAAATGGAAATTTACCTCTAAATCAGGGCGATATTTATATTAATGGTTATAATCTTCACAAGGATCGGGAAGAATTGGAGGGGGTGATTGGTTACGTTCCTCAGGATGATTTATTGGTTGAGGAATTAACTGTGTATCAGAATTTGTATTTTAATGCCAAGCTTTGTTTTGATAATTTGGATGATGAAACAATTGAGGGTATTATAGATGATACCATTGAAAATTTTGATTTAGTTGAAGCTAGAGATTTAAAGGTTGGTGACCCGATTAATAAGGTGTTGAGTGGTGGACAAAGAAAGCGCCTTAATATTGCATTGGAATTGATGCGGGAACCTTCGGTTTTGTTTGTAGATGAGCCTACTTCAGGACTATCGAGTATGGATTCGGAAAAGGTGATGTTACTGTTAAAAAGACAGGTTTTAAAAGGAAAATTGGTGATGTGTAATATTCATCAGCCATCATCGGATATATTTAAACTACTGGACAAGTTGATCATTATGGATCAAGGCGGGAAAGTGATCTATTTTGGAAATCCTATTGATGCAGTTGTTTATTTTAAAACTCAAAGTTTGTATGTTAAGGCTGATGAAAGCGAATGTTTGACTTGTGGTAATGTGAATTCGGAGCAAATTCTACGAATTGTAGAGTCTCGAATGATGAATGAATATGGCAAGCAAATTCGTAAAAGGAAGAGAAGTTCCAATGAGTGGTATGAACTATACAAAGAGAATATTGAAGCGAAGAATCCGGTTAAGGTACCTAAGCGGAAAAGGTTGATTCCAATCAATTATTTTAGTATTCCGAAAAGAACTGAGCAGTTAAAGATTTATTTGGCTCGTGATGTTAAGGCCAAAATCAGTAATAAACAATACATTCTTATTACACTTCTTGAGGCTCCTATTTTAGCTGTAATATTGGGATATTTTACCAAATATATTAGTAGTTCGGGTGATGATGCCGGGGTTTATATTTTTTCAAATAATGAAAATATTCCCTCCTTTATTTTTATGGCAGTAGTTGTCTCTCTCTTTTTAGGATTGATAATATCAGCAGAAGAAATTCTTCACGACAGGAGAATCATGAAAAGGGAGTCTTTTCTGAACTTAAGCAGATTAAGCTACTTAAATTCTAAGGTGATTGTGATGCTTGTAATTTCGGCAATTCAAACACTTTTGTTTGTTTTAATCGCGAATACGATTCTCGAAATTAGAGGATTAACGCTAGAATATTGGTTGGTTCTATATACAGCATCTGCTTGTGCAAACATGATTGGTCTAAATTTGTCGGCAGCTTTAAATACTGTAGTAGCTGTTTATGTGTCCATTCCATTTATTTTAGTTCCACAGTTATTGTTTTCAGGTGTAATTGTGAATTTCACCAAATTGCATCCAGCTATTACGTCGCAAAAATATGTGCCGTTTGTAGGTGATCTAATGACTTCGCGTTGGGCTTATGAAGCTTTAGTCGTAGAGCAGTTCCGAGATAATGATTTTGAGAGTCAGTTTTTTGAGCATGAACAAAAAATGAGTGTGGTATCTTTTCGGTCCTCATTTTATATTCCAGAAATAAAACAACGATACCAGAATTGGTTACGAACGGGGAATGAAAAAGAATTGAAACTATTACAGAATGAATTCAGTAAAATTGCTGATTTGTATTCAATACCAGAAGGGATTGATTTAACCGAAAATGGTTTAACTAATTCTTCGATTGGTTTGTTTCAGTGGATTGAGAAAATAAAACAAAATGGATGGTTAGACTACAAGAAGGAATCGGATAATAGAGATCAGGTTTATACAAACCTATTAGAACAATTCGGAGGAAAAAAGGAATTGTTCGATTACAAACAAAAACATCATAATGAGGCCATTGAACAAATTGTTTTAAATCGAAGAGAACTAAATAAAATTGTTGAATTTAAAGGTGAATTAATTCAATTAAAAGATCCGATATTTCAAATTCCAGAAAATAAATTAGGAAGAGCTCAATTATTTGCATCCAGAAAGAGAATAGGTGAGTATCTTATTGATACTTTTTGGTTCAATGTTATTATTGTATGGTTAACCAGTTTGTTTTTTTACTTTACGCTTTATTTTGATGTTTTAAGAAGATTTTTACTTATGATTGAAATAATTTGGATTAAAATACTTCCCGAAGGTCACATTCGAATTACAAGAAAACGTCTGAAGTAATTGATTTTATGAAAGGTATTTGGGGAGTTAGACCAATCGGTTTAACTCCTTTTTTGTGGAGGTTAATTAATTATTTTGAGTTCTTAATTGGTAATTTTCAATCAATACTCACTTTAGATGGTGATGTAAGAAGAGCTGAGAAAACGCATGACAAGTGGAATGGTTTGTGGAATAAATATGGTTTGGAACTAATGATCTACGATTATAAACAAGGAGAACCAACTTATCCGGTTTACGATCTAAATCCTGAAATTATTGAGTCGACTTACTACTTGTATCACATTACTGGAAAACAAAAGTATTACGATATGGTTGATACTTATTGGTATGATATCAAAAAAACATTGCAGAACAGAAGTCGCATTTTCTTCTGTTGAAGATGTTCGAATAATGTAAAAGAAAGATTATATGCCTACTTTTTTCTTTGCTGAAACAATGAAGTATTTGTATTTGACTTTTACCGAAGAAACAGGAGTATTCAATTTGGATGATTATGTTTTAACACCGAGGCTCATCCATTTGCAAAAAAATCATTCGATCCTGCTAAGGTGAATCTTGGATTGGAATAAAATTCCAAAAGGATAAACAACCAGCGTATTGTTATGACAGTCAGCTAGTTGTTTGTTAAGTTGTTATAAATGTTTTAAAATCTCTTCCGCGTTCGATCTGTTTTTGTAATCCGGATCGTATTGCACATATTTTACAATGCCATCTTTTCCAATTACATAGGTTGCTGGCACAGGAAGGGTTTGGTCATCATTTCCATTGGAAATTGTAAGATCGATATCGTATTCTTTGTATTTTTCGATTAATTCAGCAGGCAATACAAAATCAACGCCGTAACTTTTCATGATTTTATTATCTACATCGTGAAGAATCGAGTATTCGGCTTTTGTTTTGTCTATTGTTTTTTCAACACTCATTGGAATTTCTGGAGAAATAGCTACCAATCGGGCACCAGCTTTTTTAAAATCTACAACATGATCTTGTAAGTGTGATAAGTGCTTGTTACACAAAGGACACCATTGTCCGCGGTAAAAGACAACAATTAATTGCTCTTTTTCTAAAATTGCATTACTATCAACAGTTTTACCATGTTGATCCATTGCTTTAAATAGAGGAGCTTTTTGACCTGTCAAAATCTTGCTTTGTTCATTCTGACCAAAGCTAGTATAACTGATCAGTAATATTGCTAATACGAGTATATTTTTCATGACTTATTGATTAATTATGAAATAAAATACAAATTAGTCTTTAATTTTTCATTAATCAATTATAATGTTGGTTGTAGGGGAGTTAATGATTTGTTAAATGTTTATTTCCGTTTTAAAAATGGAGGAAATAAAAAAATCCCTTGCGTAAACAAGGGATTAAGGTACTGGTGAAATACTAGCTTATGCTTTTTGTAATTTTTCAATTTTGTATGTTGTGTTCACTCCAGCCTGGTGAAATAAAACACCTACAGGACACATTTTCAATGTTTGTTGTAAGCACTTGTCAATTTTATCATCGCTAGCTTCAGAGTCAATTCGTAATTCAACTTCAACGTCAGTAAATGTTGGAGCACCATCTTTTTGAATTCCGGTAGTATCTACTTCAAGAGCAGTAAATTCAATTCTCATTTTTTTTGCAACGATATTGAAAATAGTATTCACGCATCCAGAGTAACTCATTAAGCACAATTCAAATGCTGTAGCTCCTAGATCTTCTCCACCTTTTCCTTCAGGCAGATCAATTGTAACTTCATGACCTCTGTTATCTGTTATGATGGAAGATGTTCCGTGGGTCCAAGTTGTAGTTGCTTTCATATGATTATAATTTTTTAATTTAAATTTCAGCTTGCAAATATATATAATTATAGAGATGTGTAACTATTTTTTCGTTTGTTTAACAGCATATCATAAATATTTTCAGGTAAGTTCTTGATAATATGTCAAATTGGCTGATTGTTTAGTTTCAGTTCAGACATTTTTTCTGCTTATTGACCAAATTATCGATTTGGCAAATGTTTTGAATGATTAGTTTCGAATGGCAATTAGTCATTTTGCAATAAATGAATTCGTAAAATCAGAAATATGAACTATAATAATTTCACAATTAAATCACAACAGGCAATTGAAAAAGCGTTTCAAATTGCTTCAGGAAAACAGCAACAAGCTGTTGATACAGGACATCTTTTAAAAGGTGTTTTGGTAGAGGGAGAGAATATTACCAATTTTCTTTTGAAAAAATTGGGTGTTAATGTCCAAAATTTCACCTTGGTGGTCGATCAGATCATTGAAAGTTATCCAAGAGTAACAGGAGGTGAACCTTATTTATCAAGAGAGGCTTCGGGCGTTTTGCAATCAGCAACTGATATCTCTAAGAAAATGGGCGATCAATTTGTTTCTCTTGAGCACATTTTATTGGGACTTTTAAAGGGAAAAGATCAGATCTCGAGTTTGCTTAAGGATAATCAAATTAATGAGAAAGATCTTACGGTGGCAATCAATGAACTACGAAAAGGAGCCAAGGTTGATTCTCAAACGGCTGAGGATACATTTAATTCTTTACGAAGATTTGCCATTGATTTGAACGAAAGAGCTCGAAACGGAAAATTAGACCCTGTTATTGGCCGTGATGAGGAAATAAGAAGAATTCTGCAAATTTTATCGCGAAGGACAAAAAACAACCCGATTCTAATTGGAGAACCAGGTGTTGGAAAAACTGCTATTGCCGAAGGATTGGCTCACCGGATTGTGAAGGGCGATGTTCCGGATAATTTGAAGAGTAAGCAAGTCTTTTCTTTGGATATGGGGGCATTAATTGCGGGAGCAAAATACAAAGGTGAATTTGAAGAGCGTTTAAAATCAGTAGTGAAAGAGGTGGTTGAGTC
>JBFFMG010000228.1:0-6441 GCA_041554215.1 Labilibaculum sp. | reverse complement strand
GACAAAAGCTAAATATATTGAATCCAATTGCTTATTTTATCAAGATAATAAGAATGATATTGCTCAAAGGATCTGGACTATCTGATATTTTAAGAGAGCTTGCAATATTGGTTGTATTTGCTGTATCTGCACTTACTGTTTCCGTTAGAATGCATCGAAAGGTTTCGTAAAATAATTTTGCTGAGTAATCTACCATTCTAATATAGAAATTTGCATGTATCTGGATGACTGTACCTATGTCATTTACCGATAAAAATAATGGATTAATCTATTTGTTATTCCATTTATTGCGAATAAGGTTTTATTTTGAACGACATCTAAATCTAACACTATGTTTTCCGGTTACCATAAATATAATGAACCCTTGCATCCTGAGTTTCTTAAAATTGAGAGAAAGCGGGTCGGTATTATTTTATTTCTTTTTGTGATGAGTACTTTGGTGATTCCAATTTTGCACCATCTGATTCCAAATTTATTACGAGATCAATTTAATAATAGAGAATTTGTTCAAGTTGTTTCATTTTGGTGGCTGAACTTCTTATTGTTTGAAATCATTGTTTTTGCCAGAATGAATTGGATGATAAAAAATAAGCGTTCTGTCCCAAAACGAGTACTGATTCTCAATTTACTTTTTGAATTTGGATTACCTGCCATCATTTTATACAATATTGTAAAGTATGATAACTCTTTGTTAGTCTTGGAGTACGATGGTCTCACTTTCTATTTTCTGCTGTTGATGTTATCAGCCATGCATCTTGATTTTAAAATTTCATTAGGTGCTGGTATAATATCTTGCTTGGGGTATTTTGGTGTTTCTTATTGGGGAATACAGTTTTTGAATCCAACTGGTGATGTTGATCAGATGATCGAAATTTATTCGATGAGAAGTTTAGGGTTATTGTCTGCAGGAGTAGTTGCAGGGATTGTGGCTTCCGAAATTCAAAAAAGGGTAAATAATCTTCTAAAAGAGAAAGATGATCGAAATGAAATAGAATCTCTTCTTGGGCAACAGCTATCAAAGGGAGTGGCAGACGAATTAATTTTACATCGAAATGATAAGGTCGGACAAAAGGTTACCGGATCGATCATGTTTATGGATATTCGGAATTTTACGGTTATGGCCGATCAACAGAGTCCTGAACAAACCATCGAATTTCAAAATGCAATTTTTGATCCTTTAATCAGGATTATCGAAAAAAATAATGGAATTATACATCAAATTTTAGGAGATGGTTTTATGGCTTCTTTTGGTGTTGCCGTCAAAAATCCAAATCATGTAATTGATGCTTTTAGTGCGGGTCTTCAAATTATCGAAGTGATTAGTCATTGCCGAAATGAAATTGATGGGAACACAACCCGTGTAGGGATAGGTCTTCATTGTGGTGAAGTAATTACTGGAAATATTGGGAATGAAATCCGTAAACAATTTTCTTTGGCAGGTAAAAATGTGATTATTGCTTCTCGAATAGAACAGCTTAACAAGAAATTTGACTCCCAATTTTTAGTGAGTGATTCGGTTGCTAATCAGTTACATGGTAGCCGAAATACTTTAGTTAATTTGGGAATGGTTAAGATTAAGGGGATTGATGAGGAAATTGAAATTTTACAAGTGGTATAATTCATCTCATTATTGTATTCGACTATGTATTTATATGTTTTTTTTCCTCAGAAATACTTCTTTAATCCTTAAGTTTCTGATAGTCTTTTGATCTACCTCTCCTTGTTTAACTTCAATTATGATTTTCTGATTTGATTTTATGCAAACAAAAGTCTTTGTTTTGCGTATCACGAATATGCTAAAGTGATTTGTTTTGGAGATTAAACTAATTATATTTGTGACAAAAGGTTTTATTTTTGCTTTTTATCAATCGGGTCTAATTTAGAATGATATTACCAAAAATATAAATATTTTTGTATCTGTTAATTGAAGAAGTAATGAACAGGCTTGTAGGCAGGCTGAATTGTGTTGAAGGATTAAAGCAAGTTGAATCAATTTACATGTAATGATCGTAAGAAGATTAGTATCAGTAATTATTATAGTGGCTCTGGTTTTTCTCGACCAGACTTTTAGTTTCTCTACTGAGGAAACCCCCGCTGTACCATTTAATAACAGCATTGAAGCTGTGTCTCATAGAATATCAAATAAACTTTCTGAATCGGATCAAACTAAAAGAGCTGATCAATTATTGAATCGGTTTTTAAGAAAGTGGGAAGTAGCTGGAGCAACGGTTGCCGTTGTAAAGGATGGTAAATTGGTTTTTGCAAAAGGATATGGTTATTCCGACTTGGAAAATGAAAAAGGTGTTGAGCCGTCTAATTTATTTCGAATTGCTAGTGTTTCTAAGTTGATAACAGCAACTGCCATTATGAAATTGCAAGAGGAAGGTAAACTGCATTTAGACGATTTGGTTTTTGGTGAACATGGCATTTTAAATGATGAGATATACAGTAATATTAATGATAAGCGTGCAAAAAGAATAACTGTAGAACATTTGCTTCGTCATTCATCTGGTTTTACAAGTAAATACGGTGATCCAATGTTTTTGCCTTTGGCAATAGCAAAGAAAATGAATGTTGAAGCTCCTATCGATGCTCAAACCACGATACAATTTGCTTTGTCAAGAAGATTAAACTTTACTCCAGGAACCAGAGGAAGTTACTCCAATTTAGGTTATGTAATTCTCGAGAAAGTGATTGAGAAAATGGCGGATGAGCCTTATGAAGCATATGTACAATCTCATATTTTAAATCCTTCAGGAATTTTTGATATGCATTTAGGCCGAAGCCTGCACAAAGATCGTTATCCTAATGAGGTGAATTATTACGAACAATCGGATGCAATAAAAATATCTGCTTTTGATGGATCTGGTAAAACCGTTTTTAGAAGTAATGGTGGAAATAATTTGGAGACCTTGGGAGGTGCAGGAGCTTGGATCGCATCTGCTGCTGAGCTTATTAAATTTATGATGGCTATAGACGGTGATGACACCTTACCCGATATTATTTCTTTAAAAAGTGTAAAATACATGACTACGCCTAATAAACTTGGACACAGTCCAATTGGGTGGAAAGGAACTCGCAGTAATGGTACTTGGTGGAGAACCGGAACATTAGCCGGAAGTTCAGCTTTGTTAAAACATGAGCATAATGGTTTAAGTTATGTTATTATTACCAATAGTTCTACCTGGCGAGGGTCAGATTTCACAAAAGATTTAAGTGTAATAATGAGTCGATTTTTATCATCCGTAAAGGAATGGCCTGATCATGACTTGTTCCATCATTTTGAAGCCCGCCAAGAAATAATGGCTTTCGATAAACTGCCTAGCTTCGAAGATTGGAGTTAAAATTGCAAAATCTGCTCTCTTCTACTTTCCTGATATTTTTTTACTTCGAGTTCAAAAATCGAAGTTTATAATTTGTTGCGCCTTTAAATTTTTAAGGGCGCTGTCTTTCGTTTAAATTTTTCAAGAGTGTAGGTTTTGGTATCTTATTGCTTGCTTTAATATTACTCGGATATTGTAACGTGTTTCGAATTAATGCATCGGTTTTGTGATAATTTATTACTAAAAGTCAAACTAAATAGATAAATTGAAGTAAAATATCTTAAAATGATATTGAATTCTAATCAAGTTTGGTATTTTTGCAATCAATTAGAATATAAGATAAACACAAACACAAACATACTTAACAAATGGAAACTCGTAGAATCTTAGCTATTAATCCTGGCTCCACATCTACCAAAATTGCTGTTTTTCAGGGAGATAAATCGGTCTTTTTGAAAAATATAAAGCATTCAAACGAGGAGTTATCTCAGTTTGAAAAGATTTCAGATCAATTCGAATTTCGTAAGAATATCATTATGAAGGAATTGATTGATGCAGAAATTCAAATCGATTTAATCGAAGCAGTTGTTGGACGAGGAGGTTTGGTGAAGCCAATTGAGTCTGGAATATACTCGGTTAATGAACGTTTAAAGGAAGATTTAAGAATAGGAATACTTGGTGAGCATGCCAGCAATTTAGGGGGCTTAATAGCCGATAATATTGCACAGGGATTGCCAAAAGCTAAAGCTTACATTGCCGATCCTGTTGTGGTTGATGAAATGATTGATGTTGCAAGGATATCAGGACATCCGGAATTTCAAAGAGTATCTATTTTTCACGCTTTAAATCAAAAAGCCATTGGTCGAGCATTCGCTCAGTCAATCGATAAAAAATATACTGATATTAATGTAATTGTGGCTCACTTAGGAGGTGGAATTTCTGTAGGTGCTCATTGTAAAGGTAGAGTTGTTGATGTAAATAATGCTTTAGATGGTGAGGGGCCATTTTCACCTGAAAGATCGGGCACATTGCCTGCAGGAGCATTAGCTAAGCTTTGCTTTAGTGGTGATTACACTCTTGATGATGTAAAGAAAATGATTAAAGGAGAAGGTGGATTAGTTTCTCATTTGGGTACTAATGATGCTTATGATGTTGAGTTAAAAGCTAAAGCTGGTGATGCTAAAGCTCAATTGATTCAAGATGCAATGTCATACCAGGTAGCAAAATCTATTGGTGCAATGGCAACTGTGCTGAAAGGTAAGGTAGATGGGATTTTACTTACTGGTGGAATTGCTCATAATCCTGATTTGGTAAATTACGTTAAGGAGATGGTTTCATTTATTGCACCTGTGGTTGTATACCCTGGCGAAGATGAAATGAAAGCACTTGCTATGAATGGATATATGGTTCTTAGAGGAGAAATAGACCCTCGAGAGTATTGTTAATTTATACAACAATCTAATAGATAAAGCCTTCGGTATTAAACCGAAGGCTTTTTTTTATGAGTTTTGTCATGTTTATCATAGTTTAAAAGAAGTCTAAATTCAAATTACACGTGTTTTACAGCATTTTGTGTTGATCGTATTGAAATAATTTTAAGCGGCGAATGATTCCAGAGGCCTTTTGTTTACTGATGTTTGGAATTTTTGTATTTGTTAAGTTAAGCTTAATTTATGTTGTTTTTAGTAATTGGTTGACACTTAGAGTTTTTTGAATAAATAGAGAAAAATTTCTTTAATTTATTTATCTTCAAAGAGAAACTCTATTAATTATTAACTCTTAAACCATTGCTTTATGGATTTTTATGAAAAATTAGTGCAGGATTTGGTTTCAAAACATGGAAGAGACCGTGAAAATCTGCTTCCAATTTTACAGGGAGTGATTGATCAGGAACGATATCTTTCAGAAGAAGCAATTCTTAAAATTGCAAAAGAAATGAGTATTCCTGCAGCCCATGTTTATGGTACAGCAAGTTTTTATTCCTTTCTGGATATCGAACCACGAGGAAAGTATGTAATTCGTGTATGTAAAACCATTACCTGCGCAATGAAGGGCAAAAACCAAATTATTCTTGCTATCGAGAATTTTTTGAAAGTTAAAGTTGGTGAAACGACCATTGATAAAAAATTTACGATTCTGCAAACGAATTGTCTTGGTTGGTGTCACAAGGCTCCTGCCATGTTAATTAACGATGAAGTATATACGGAATTAACACCTGATATGGTTGTTGATATACTTCGCGAGTACAAAGAAAAACAATAGAAAACAAAACCTAGCAAAAAACTAACATCTAAATACCCTTAGGTATGACAGCAACAATAATAACAAAAAAGCAACTTCATAGAATCGATTTAATCTTTAAAAATGAAGATGATTGTAAAGAGATTCTTAGGCAGGCATTGGCTAAATCGAACCAGGAGATTGTCAATGAAATGGTAAACTCAGGTCTTAAAGGAAGAGGAGGAGCTGGTTTCCCAACTGGATTAAAATGGAAACTAACAGCAGAATCAAAAGAGAAAGAAAAATATGTAATCTGTAATGCAGATGAAGGTGAGCCTGGAACATTTAAAGATCGAGAAATATTATCAAGAGTACCAGATAAGGTTCTTTCGGGCATGGCCATGTGTGCTAAAATTATAGGATCACAAAAAGGCTACATTTATTTAAGAGGAGAATATAAATTTTTAGTTCCTGATTTGAAAAAGGAAATACGAAAATTTCATGATATACTGGACGAACTCGGATTGGATTTTAGAGTTGAAATCTTTTTAGGAAGTGGAGCATACATCTGTGGTGAAGAGAGTGCTTTAATTGAATCGATGGAGGGTAAAAGAGGTGAACCTAGAAATAAGCCTCCATTCCCAAGTGTAAATGGATTTAAAGGAAAACCAACTGTAGTTAATAATGTGGAAACTCTGGCACATTCTTATACAATTTTAAAATTTGGAGCAAAAAAATTTAGAGATCTTGGAGTGAAGGATTCACGCGGTTCTAAAGTGTTCTCTGTTTCAGGAGATACCCCAATACCAGGTATTTACGAACTAGAGTTAGGAATGACTGTGCAGGATTTTGTGGATGATTTTGGGGATGGTGATTGTAAAGCAGTTCAGGTGGGTGG
>JBFFMG010000227.1:0-6445 GCA_041554215.1 Labilibaculum sp. | reverse complement strand
TCCACTAAAAACAATATCGAATAGATTCTCCTTGAGGTACGCAGCAATTTGTCCTGCAACATAGTAGGCATCTGCCGCGCAAGTATCAATACGAATTGCCTTATCAGCTCCAATTGCCAATGCTTTTCTTAGTGTTGCATCTGCTTGAGCTCCTCCTACATGAATCACAGAAACCTCATCAACAGAATTGCCAGCATCCTCTTTCAGCTCTAGCGCACGAGTTAATGCCAGCTCATCCCATGGATTAATAATCCACTGAACACCTGAATCATCAAATAGAGTATTATCTTCCTTAAACTTCACTTTTGTTGTAGTATCAGGAACATTACTTATACAGACCAGTATCTTCATATGCATTTGTTTTTAGTATCTGGTACCGAAATAATAGTCTAAAGACTAATTGCGGTTACGGCAGCTATAATTAATAATCAACTTAATCTATTTATTTAGATAACAACCCATTTATTCCTTATATACATATAATTAACAGTTAAAATTGGTTGTTTATTAAAATCTTCTAACTGATTAAACCTCTAGAAATAACGATCTTTTGAATCTCCGAAGTCCCCTCATAAATCTGAGTTAGCTTTGCATCGCGCATTAAGCGTTCCACATGATATTCCTTTACATATCCATATCCTCCGTGAATTTGAACTGCCTCGGTGCTTACCTTCATTGCAGTTTCGGCAGCATACAATTTTGCCATTGCACTCGCATGTCCGTATGGTTGGCCCTGATCTTTTAACCAGGCAGCTTTTAAACAGAAGAATCGAGCAGCCTCAATCTCAACGGCCATATCGGCTAACTTAAATGCAATTGCCTGATGTTGGATGATCTCTTTCCCAAATGCTTTTCTTTCCTGAGCATATTTTAATGCCAATTCGTAGGCACCTGAAGCAATTCCAAGAGCCTGAGAAGCAATTCCTATTCTTCCACCTTCCAGTGATTGCATTGCCAATTTAAATCCAAAACCTTCTTCACCTAAACGATTTTCTTTTGGAACTTTTACATTGTTGAACATTACAGAGCAAGTATCCGATGCCCGCATTCCCATTTTGTTTTCGTGCGGACCAACAGAAACTCCTTCTGATTTAGCATCAACTAGCAAAGCATTGATGCCTTTGTGTTTTAATTCTGGATGAGTTTGAGCCATTACAATATAAGTGGAAGCTGATTCACCGTTGGTGATCCAATTTTTAGTACCATTTACCAGATAATGATCGCCCATATCAACGGCCGTAGTTCTTTGCGAGGTTGCATCAGAGCCAGCTTCTGGTTCCGATAAAAGGAAGGCTCCAATTTTCTCCCCTCGGGCCATTGGTTTTAGAAATTTTTGCTTTTGATCTTCAGTTCCATATTTTTCTACTCCCCAACAAACTAATGAATTATTTACCGACATGATGACTGATACCGAGGAATCAACTTTTGAAATCTCTTCCATGGCCAAAACATAGGAAATGGTATCCATTCCACCACCATCATATTCCAATCCAACAAGCATTCCTAAAAAGCCTAATTCCCCCAAGCGTTTCACTTGTTCAGTTGGATACTCAGCTTTATCATCTCGTTCAATTACACCAGGTAGCAGCTCGCGTTGTGCAAAATCGCGTGCCGCATCACGTATCATCAATTGCTCTTCGGTAAATTCAAAATTCATAGTTTTAATTTTTAGGTGTGATACTTAAAACCGGATGAATCCTCCCTTCTATTCCATCTTACATCATCCCCTTATCTTCTTTTCAATCATCTTACTTATTCTATTTATTCCCCTCGCTTGTAAACTATAGCAACTAAAGACTTATCATCTCCACCCATGTTTACAGACATTGCATATGGTTTTTCCTTTGTTATTTTAATTTGAGCTTTACCCGCCTTACCCGTTAATTGCTCCCAAATGGTTACTGCCTGATGCACTCCTGTAGCACCAGTTGGATGTCCCCATCCAATTAAACCTCCTGTAGTGTTCACAGGAATTTTCCCAGATCGGGCAGTATGACCCTCCAAAACAAATTCGGTACCTTTCCCTTCTTCAGCAAACCCAATCGCCTCCAAGGCCATAATTCCAGCAATGGAAAAACAATCATGAACTTCAACAGTGCCCAATTGATCAATAGTAATTCCAGCCATTAACATTGCTTTTTCAGCGGCCACTTTCATAGTTGACAAACTGGTCATATTCTCAGGTTTCTGAGTTATATCTGCTGCTACATGAGCAAAACCAACTATTTCAACAGCATCTTCCTTTTCTAATCCAATTCTTTTTAAACCTTCTTCTGAAACTATTGCAATTGCCGAAGCGCCATCTGAAACTTTAGAACAATCGAAATAGTTCAAATGCTCTACAAATCCTTTTGGATTTACAGGCGTATTCGCTGTTCCTTCCAAATCTTTATTGGAATTATGAAATTCCTGAGCCGTTTCGCACAATCGAGCATTTTCAATGGCATTGCAATACCATTTAGCCATTGCCTTTCGAGTAATTTCTCTGCCAAATTTTTCGTAGTACGCACCTGCACGATCACTAAACACACCTGGAAAAAAGTAAGCCTGACCCTCTTTACGAGTTTTTTGCCATCCTGCACCTGCAAGAACATCAGCTCCATACATCGCTTTCATGGTATTCTGAACCTCAAAACCAAGAGCAAGAACCACATCTGCTGTTTCTGCAAGAATCGATTTCATTCCTGTAGTAAGAGCTAAACCTCCTGATGCACAAGCACCTTCCACGCTAACTGAAGGTTTGTACTTTAGTTCTGCATCAATTACAGGTAAAAATGCCGGCAAATTCGCTTGTTTATTAAAGCGAGAAGCCATAAAATTCCCAATTACTCCCTCATCAACATTTTTAGCACCACCAATCATATTTAAAGTTGCCTTGCCAGCTTCCTGGATATAGTGTTCCAAATCAGGACGAGGTTTCTTGGGATGAAATTCATTTCTGCCGGTTCCCATCGAAATGGTGTTGTAACCGGCTGTCATGTATATTTTTTTGCGTAAAACGTTCATTATTTTAGATATGAGATAGTAGATGTGAGCTATGAGAAAAATTTCAGAACATCAAACAATCACCTAGTATCGGTTACTAATAAAATTTCCACAATCCAGTAAGTCAATCATTAATTCAGTGTTAAAAGTGAGATCTGTTTTATGTATCTCACTTCTAACATTTATTATACTAGTCTAAAAATACTCGTTAATTGGACCATAAGCATGGAAGAAACCTGTTTCCAAAACGGTGTTTACATCGGCCTTTGATTCCGCAACTTTTGTATCAACAAGCATCTGACCAATTGCTTTGGAGTTTTTACCATAAGCAATCGCCAAATTGGCACCAATGCTATCAATTTGACGCAATTCATTAAAAAACTTTTTTAAAAGATCAGCTTTCTTCACATCACGCACAACTGATTTCCAATAGATTTTAAGGGTTGGTAGTTCTCCCAATAAAGCAGCACAATCCATTTCAATATTCTCAGTTGGAATGTACTTTGCGTTTTCCAAATCATAAACTTCTGTAATTCTACCTTTCTGATATTTGAAAATACCGTTCTTTTGAGAACCATCAGCGAACTGACCACCTTTCACTTCATTATCAAACAATTGGTTCAAGGCTGCATGCGATAATCTTTCATTCGGAAACGAAGGCTGCATACTCTCCAAAATAAATCGGGTAACGTCGATTCCCACATAATCCAGCAATTGAAAAATTCCCATTGGTCGAACCAACAAATCACGACTTATGGTATCAATTAGAAAAAAGGCCTTTGCCCAACCTTCTTTTTTTGCTATTTCTTCAGCCAGATTCAACGCATACAATGCATCACGCATAAAATGACCATTCCCGATAAATCCAGCAACATCTCTAGATTGAACAACAATTTTGCGCATCGATTTGGCTAAATTCACCGAAAAAGCAGCTAATCCATCATTCGTATGATCTGTTTTTATTATTTCGAGCAATTTTTGAATTACCGGAGGATTGTAAAAATGATAACCAATGATATCCCCGTTTAATCCCGCTTCTTTCTCGATTCCACCAATTGGAATTGAAGAGGTGTTCGTTAAAAACCAAGCGTCAGGATTATTTTTCTTGATTTGAGAAAACAACTTTACCTTCAAAGCTTTATCCTCTTTTATAGCTTCGAATATCAATTGTGAGTCATAAGCCGTTTCTATACGTGTTGATGTTTGTATCATCTCCATCACATCATATACAAACTGACTGATAATTTCATCATTATCGATTAAGTCCTCACGATCCTGATACCAAGTGCGTAATTCGACTATATTTTTTTCGGCATGCTTCACCAATTGTGACTTTACATACCCCAGCAAACTGTTTAAAGCAGATTGTGAGACATCAATTGCGTTTAAGACAAACTCCTTATCTTCTTTTTTGCCAATTTTCAATTTGGCCATTTCAAAAGATAATAAGACAAGAATACCGCTACCCATTTTACCTGCGGCGCCTAAGACACTTACATTTTCCATTTTTCGGATCAAATCCATATTACTTATTGTTTAAATTTTGATTTTACTATTATTTGATATGATACATGTTTCCCATTTGAGTTAAATCAAAAACCCATCCACACTTCCTGTTTATTGTCTCTGTAACAATAAATCTCCCTACAAATTTTGATTATTACCAGTTTGGTTTGCGCTTCTCTAAAAAAGCAGTTATGCCTTCTTCCCGTTCCTTCTGATCCTCTTTAAAAAGACGACCAAATTCTTTGGATTCCATATTGCCTGCATCTTTACTCGACAATTCTAAACCGTTGCGAACCATTTCTTTAATTAATCGCAAGGCATTAGGACTTTTAGAGGCAATTTTACCTGCCAATTCCAAACAAACATCGAGAACTGTTTCCGGTGGTGCCAGTTTTTGAACCACTCCCAATTGATATGCTTCGCCAGCTGTTATTCCTTCACCAAGCATCATTAGATACATCGCATTTCCTGCTCCAACCAATCGCGGTAATCTTTGCGTACCATTAAATCCGGGTATCAAACCCAAATTAACTTCTGGCAAACCCAATCTGGCTTTTTCACTGGCTACACGTATATCACATGACAATGCCAATTCTAACCCTCCCCCAAGGGCAAAACCATTAATTGCCGCTATTACCGGAACATCCAGGTTCGCAATCTGATTAAATACTTTTTTTCCAATTTCTGAAAAGTCGTAAGCATCTTGTGGAGAATACTCCTGCATGGCTTTAATATCAGCTCCGGCGATAAAGGCTTTTCCCTCTCCGGTAATCACTAATACTCGAATGCTTTGGATTGTTTCTTTGCTGTCTAAAAAACAGGCTAGCTCCTTAAAAACATCCTCGTTCAAGGCATTTAAGGCTTCAGGACGGTTAAGAGTCAAAATTCCTATTTTGTCTCTTCTTTCAAATTTTAAATACTTAAAGTGCATGTGCATATAATTTCAATTATAGTTGCCACATGGAACTTATCATGATTTGAATATTCATTTTTGTAAAAATATCATGCATATTCAAACATGAACGTTTCATAGGTGTGTAATAAGACGTTTTTTCATCTACATATCTAAATATAATAAAAACTCTTAACATTCAAAAGCTAAGTTTTCTGACTTACACCCCTTTAGGTCACACCCCCAACATTTACAAGGCTTTAAGAAAATAAAAAAAGTCAAAAAAAGACCCTTAAATCTTTTTCTGCACTTTAGCAAAATAAAAAAACCTGATCCGTTAAACGAATCAGGCTCTATATCATCAAAATATAAATTAAATGGCTATTTTCTTATGCCATATTGTGGTAAACATTCTGAACATCGTCGTTGTCTTCCAATTTCTCAAGTAATTTTTCAACATCGGCAACTTGTTCTTCAGTCAATTCTTTTGTGTCCATTGGAATTCTTTCGAAACCTGAAGAAATAACTTCTATTTCATTTTCTTCCAAGTAAGATTGAATTTTTCCAAAATCAGGGAAATTACCATATAGCATGATTCCTTCCTCTTCAGCAAAAACTTCCTCTACTCCTATATCGATTAATTCGAACTCTAACTCTTCAATATCCTGTCCTTTATTTTCAATCTGAAAATGACACTTGCGCTCGAACATGAATTCAACACTACCAGCAGTTCCCAGACTACCTTTGCATTTAGAAAAATAAGAACGAACATCAGCAACAGTTCTGGTATGATTATCGGTAGCAGTTTCTACTAATACTGCAATACCATGAGGAGCATATCCTTCATAAATAATTTCCTTATAATCCTTCTGATCTTTTGACGTCGCTTTTTTAATTGCTCTTTCAACATTATCCTTAGGCATGTTTACTGCCTTTGCATTTTGAATGACTGCACGTAAACGAGAATTTGTAGCGGGATCGGGACCACTTTCTTTAATTGCCATTACGATATCTTTCCCAATACGCGTAAAAGCTTTAGCCATCTTATCCCAACGCTTCATT
>JBFFMG010000226.1:0-6451 GCA_041554215.1 Labilibaculum sp. | reverse complement strand
CTCCTTTAACAGGATGTTGCATTTCTTTATCATCTTGGGTATCTGCATTCGCTACGCCAACATGAGCAAAAAGAATTTTTGCTTTGTGCTTATCAGCATGCTGAATAATTTCTTCGGCAGCCGAAGGCGATAGGGAACCCAAATCGGGATAGGTGCTGGTTTTTACTACGATAAAATGCAGTTCGTCGCCTTTCTTAGCCAGAATCTGAGGATTTTTCTCAAATTCAATATTCACCGACAAGACTTCAAACTCATCTTTAATGTGTTTGTAAACCCACTTTATTCCTAACTCATGTAGTTCCGAACCGCTCAGTCTATTTCCTTTCATTCTATCGTTTTGTTCTAATTCAGATACGAATATCTTCTTTAATTAAAACAATTCCAAATAGGTTGATTGAATTTTGAATTCATACATGATGAGTGTTATCTGTTATAATAATTTATATTTTTGAATTCGTAGGTCATAATATATTCTATTGTTTACAATCTTTTTTAACTATAAAATTATGAATGTGTTTTTTAAGAATATCTCAATTGTATTCTTATTGTTATGTTCTTATTCTCTTAAATCTCAAGAAAATGCAGGATATTGGTATAATCAGTTGGGAACTAATGACAATAAATCTGCCGTAATTTCTTCGTATCGAACTAGTATTGCTTTTGAATTATCAAAGGAAAATAACTTACCTATAGTTGTTGTAACGGATATTGTGCGCATTGTGCCGTTAAAATCGAATTATATTCAAAGAAGGTGGTATACAAATTCACACAAGAGAATAGAGAAGTTTAAGATTCGGACAGCGGAGGGGAATCGAAGAGTAAAACCAGTTGTTGGAGATTATAATGAGCAGGGAATTTTCCAAACTGATAGTAAGTTTTATGATTTTTCTTTAGCTGTAAACCCCAAGGATAAATTTGTTGAATTTACACTCGTTCAAGTGTATGATGATTTGCGATATTATGTGAGGGAGTTTATAGCGGATGGAAGTCTTTTTACAAAGGAAAGAGAAATTGAAATTCTAGTGCCGGATTGGTTAGGAATTGAATTTGTGGAGTTTAATTTTGATGGATTCAAAATCGACAAATCAGAAAATATTTTGGAGGAAGGAATACGGAAAATTTCATACAAAACAGAAGACATATCAGGACCTGTATATTCTGATTTTTTCCCGGGTTTAGCTCATGAATCTCCACATCTTTTATTTTTCTATAATCGATATAAACCTGAAAATAAAGAATGGATTGGAATTCTTGAAGATTTAGGTGATTTGTATTCTTGGTACAAGAAAATGATTGGAAGTAGTCCCCGATTGAAGGAAAAGTTTACACCCTTGGTTAAACAAATTGTAAAGAATGATAAGACACCACGTGATAGCATTCGTTCCATTTTTTATTGGGTTCAAAAAAATATTAGATACATAGCTTTCGAAAAAGGATTGGATGGATTTCGACCTCAAAAAGCTGATCTTGTTTATGATACGAAATTTGGCGATTGTAAAGGGATGTCTAATTTGTTGAAGGAGTTGTTGTTAACTGCAGGCTTTGATGCTCGATTGGCTTGGCTGGGCACTCGTGATTTGCCCTATACATATAGTAAACCCTCCATTGCAATTGATAACCATATGATTTGTGCTCTATTGCTTAATGGGAAGACTGTTTTTTTAGATCCAACAGAAAAATTCATTCGGCTTGGAGATTGTGCGGAACGAATTCAAGGGAAAGAAGTGTTAATTGAAGATGGTGAATCTTATCTCGTAGAAATGATTCCAAATGGGAAACTGGAGGATAGTTTTAAGAATTATTTTGTCGATTTGGAACTTGAAGAACAGAATTTAAAGGGACAATTAAGTTTTGAACTTTCAGGTGAAAGTCTGCGAACATTTTATCAAATGATGTCTATTCAGAAAATTACAGACCAAGAGAAGATTATAAAATATTTTTTAAGTGGTGATTCATATGTGAAAATTGATTCTATTCAGACTTTCCCGATTAGTTTTAATAGAGATTCTAATTTGATCATGCAAACAAATATTTCCAAATCCGATGCAATTATGGAGTTTGGAGACGAAATTTATATTGGAATCTCCGAAATGACTCCATATTTTAACCCTTCAATTGATTCGTTAAAATCTAATAAAGTCTATTTTCAAAAATCGATAAATGAGAATGTGAGGGTGGAGTTCGCGATTCCTGAAAATACAATTGTAAAGTCTATACCCAAATCGATTGAAGCTGATTTTGAGGGTTTTTCATATCAATCAGGATACGAACTAAATAATAATAAGATTGTATTCACCTCGAACTTGAAAATTTTAAATAGAATTTATTCACATACTGAGATAGGTGACTTGTTGAAATTATTTCAAAAGCAAAACCAATCTCGTAAGCAGAAAATAATCTTAAAAATAAAGTCATAATATCATGCAGAAAATATTTCTTGTCATTTCTTTTTTGGTCGTGTTTCTTACGAATTGCTTTGGACAAACAGATACTATAAGAGAAATTCAATTGAGAAAATCCTTTTGGGAGAATCCTTCTGAAAAATGGAAGCTAACAGAAATTCCTGCCAAGTGGGAAAATGAATCGGCAGTGATTTTGGCAAAACAAACAGATTACTGGGTAAAAAAAATATCTATCGTTTCGGTTTTAGAAGAGAGATATCATTCTCATAAAAGAATTAAAGTGTTAGATAATAATGCTGTTGAAGCTTATTCAGAATTTTCATTTGGAGAGACAGAGAACAGAGGGTTTAATAGTATTTTCACATCAAATTCAGTACATTATTATTACGGAATCAAGCTTATTAAACCGGATGGAAGAGAGGAAATTATTGATGAGTCAGAAAAAGTGCATCAAGAAGTTACTCATCGAAGAAATAAAGTGGGATATAATAAAATTGCGATTCCAAATTTGGAAAAAGGTGACATTATTGATTTTTATTACAGTGTGGAAAGTCGTTTTTCAATGAATGTATTTTATGTGTTTGATCCGATTCGATATTTTGTAAATGATACTTATCCAATAATGCATCAGCAGTTATCGGTTGAGATAGCACGAAAATGTTTCCTGAATTGTAAATCGCTTAACGGAGCTCCAGAATTGATTGAAGATACAAATGATGACGAAGAAAAGGTTTTCACATATCATATGTTCGATCAAGATAGAGAAAAAATGGATGTTCAATTATGGTCATATCCTTATGCCGAATTACCATGTATTAAATTTCAGGCTTTTAATTCGGGTCCCGTTTTATCTGCCAAACCTTCTTATACGGCATTTTGGGGAGAGTATGAAAAAATAAAATCGGATATTAATGCAAATGGTTTGGCTTTTTTAACCCAAAACCTTCATAGTGCCGGAAGATGAACTTTTTTCCCTGCTTTGAATAGATATATAAAAAATAAGTTTGGGAAAAAACTAAGTGTTGCACCCGAAATAATGGTAAACGATGCATATTTTTTCTTACGGGAATTTTGGAACCGACAGCCCTATTTAATGGAAGTGCAAAACGGAGGGTATTGGCAGTTTTATAATGTTTATAATTTAGTGGGGGCGATGAGTCGTTTACTTAAGAATTACGGTGTAGAACATGATGTGCTCTACATAATGCCCAAATATTTAGGGAAGGAATCTGATCTGCTATTTCTCGATGAATTAAGTGTCGGATTGCATTTGAAAGGATCAAAAGAGCCCATTTTTATTACTGATCTGTATACAAATTCATTACCGGAATTAATTCCTTACTATTTTCAGGGGGTGGAAGCTT
This sequence comes from Labilibaculum sp., assembly GCA_041554215.1. Lineage (GTDB taxonomy): Bacteria > Bacteroidota > Bacteroidia > Bacteroidales > Marinifilaceae > Labilibaculum. Next base: position 2,685 of record JBFFMG010000226.1, on the reverse strand, counting down.
ATGCAGTATCTATGTTAGAATCAAATTCACCGGTTAGGAAAATGAAATTACCAGTAACTAATTTCAAAAGCAATACAGCTATTTCTTCACAAATTTCTTTCAAACCGGAGGATACAAAATTGACTATTAATTCGGAGTTTACCATTACTGGTCTTGCAAAACAAGAGTGGGATTCTATTGTCATCAATAACAGCCTTGTTCACAAAGAATTTAATTTGGGTGAATATGAAAAATTCATAAATGATGATGGGGAAAGAAAAGACATTGATTCCTATCAGAATTTTCAGGAGAAACTATTAGTTAAATTTGAGGATGAAGACAAAAAAAGAGTCGAGAAACTTGAAAATAAACTTAAAAATTTATTTGGCTTGCAGGATTCTAAAGTAACTTCTTTCGAATTAGTATCTTCAGGTCGATGGTTGGAGAATAAGGTGATGAAATTTAAAATTAATTGGGAAACTGCTGAGCCAATTGTAAATACAGGAGAAATTTCATTCTTGAGTATCGGTAAATTTATGAACCAATCGGTTAAGGAAGAGGTGTTGGAGGAAGAGCGCAATTTAGATGTTCATTTTTCATCAGTAAATAATCTGTCTCATCAAATCACACTTATAGTACCAAATGAATATAAAGTAAAAGGATTAGAGAGTTTGAATACTCATTTTGAAGATGATTTTTTTCAGCTTAATTGTGTTGTTGAATCAGAAACAATAAATCCCACAATTAATCTAATGCAACTTGTAAAATTAAGACATATCCCAAAATCAAAGTGGGAGAGTGTGAAGTCGTTTTTTCACGCATGCAGAAGCCTGAATAAAAAGCAAGTTTTAATTCAGGCTAATCTGCAATAATTCCTTTTCATACTATGGATAAAGATAGGCGTGACAATCCACACAGGAGTAGTCTTTCCAGTCTGTGCCAATATCCACCGGATGGATAAATTCCATTTTTTGAGTGGTAAAGGCCATTTGTAAAGAATCAGGTTTACCTTGAGCGGTAATTGAGTGACACAGATTGCAATCTTTGGAGATTACTCTTCCATCTTTAGTGCTGTGATTGTTATCATGACAGCGGAAGCAACCTTGAGTTTCCAAATGACTTTTATGGTCGGGATATGCATCCCAACGAACCTTCATCTCAGGAAATGTATTTTGATGATAAGCAATTTTAATGCCTTCTATTGCTTTTAATATATTGGCTTCATACTCTAATCCTTTATCAGGATAATTTTCTTTATAGAAGTTAAGAACGGTTTCTTTTATCAGTAAATCAGCACTGTCTTTAGTTGTGTAGGTAGCTTTTAATGCTTCCATGGCAGCCAGTTTTATATACGGTATTTTAGGATCAACTTCTTTTGAAGCCATCGCTATGTCTATAAAATCAGGAGGTGACAAATAACCATGTGATGGGCGGTTGTGACAATCCATACAATCCATTTGGTGTAATTTTCCATCAGCAAAAAACGTGCTGTCAGGTTCCATCATTGTATCTTCGAAAATGTGCACTTCTCCAGTAGCCTTGTTAGTATATTTTATCCACTGAATGTATTCCGATTTATCATCAGCAGACATAAATTCAATTTTTACGTTTGGATTAATGTGCCAGTGAATCCCTTCGCTTAGTTTTTGAGTGTGATGATCGGGACCAGTTTTCATGGTTAGCTGGATGTTCCATTCAGTATTGTTTTCATCGGCTAAAAAGTGCCTTTCATTTTTAATGCGATTTGGATAGAATTTTTCGGGCCAATGGCAATGTTCACAGGTTTCTCGGGCTGGTCGCAAATTAGCCAGAGGAGTAGGTATCGGACGGGGAAAATTATTCATAGTAACTGCGTATACCTGATATAAACCACTTAATTTAGAGCGCATATACCAATCGGCTCCAGCACCAACATGACACTCTACACAGGCTACCTTGGCGTGAGCAGATTTCTGATAAGTAACATATTCCGGTTCCATAACCTCATGACATAAAGTACCACAGAATGGTACAGACTCACTATAAACGAATGCTTCGTAACTACCAATTGATGAAAGGAATAGAAATATGAAACTTATTGCAACGAACAGTGTGAATGCATTTCTATGTTTCTGATCATTCAAATCTACTTTCGGCCATTTCATGCCCTCAGAAATAAATAGTTGTTTTTTATTTCTGCGAATTTGAACCAACATTCCAATAGGAATTAGGAGCATTCCAATAACCATAAATATTGGTAGAACGATATAGATAATTAAACCCATATAGGAACTTCCCTGATTGAAAAGGACAGAAATAACAAAAAAGAAGACGATCAGGAAAAAGGCAATTACCGCTATACTTGCTCCTAAAATGGAGATCCAATTGTAAGAAGATTTGGGTAGTTTCATTTTGAGTTGTTTTAGTTAATGAGCAATAATTTATAGAAAACTCTGACAATTATCTACTTATGTGATTAATTTAAAAGCTTTCTTATTTGTGCAAACAGCTAGAATCTTAGAACAATTTTATTCGGTTCAATAACTGTAAGGTCTGTATTTACTGTGATTTATGAGTTTTTTTGAAATTTCAAAAGGTTGTAATGAATAATTGCATCGACAATTATCGATATTCAATACGTTGAGTTCCTTTTGTTAATACGGAATTCAAGTCTGATATTTTAGTGAAAATTTCACCACATGGAACAAAAAATCTTGATCTTAATTG
>JBFFMG010000225.1:0-6458 GCA_041554215.1 Labilibaculum sp. | reverse complement strand
CCTACATGCTAAAACATTAGGATTTATTCACCCTGTAACCGAAGAGTATATTTCATTCGATTCTGAAATTCCAGAAGATATGGCTACCCTAATCCAGAAATGGAGAGATTACACATCTAACAGGCCCATAGAAGTAGAAGACGACGAATAAAACTTAGATACCCAATGAAAAGAATAATCGCTGTAATTGCTGGAGGAGATTCTGCTGAATTTGAAATCTCACTTCAAACTGCACACCACATTTTTTCAACCTTAGACACCCAAAATTACACTCCCTTTTTAGTAATTCTAAAGGGAACAGATTGGAATGTTAAAATTGACGATCAATATTACCCAATCGATCGAAATGATTTTAGCTTTAGTGTAGAAAATAAAAAAGTAAAATTCGATTTCGCATACATTGGGATTCATGGAACTCCTGGCGAAAATGGAATTTTGCAGGGATATTTAAATTTACTACAGATTCCTCACTCAACTTGTGATGTTTTTAGCAGTGCGCTCAGTTTTAACAAACATGCCTGTAATACATATCTAAAATCATTGGGCTATACTGTAGCCAAATCAATTCTTCTCAAGCAGAATCAGAGCTATGCTACAAAGACAATAGAAAAAGAGCTTGGCATGCCTTGTTTTGTGAAGCCAAATGCTGATGGTTCTAGTTTTGGTATTTCGAAAGTTAAAAAAGGACAAGATCTTGATGATGCAATTGAAAAAGCATTTAAAGAAGGAAAAGAGGTAATTATTGAAGAATTTATAGATGGCCTTGAATTTACTTGCGGACTTGTGAAAACAAAAAAGGAAAGTATCATTTTTCCAATAACAGAAATTTTACCTAAAAAAGAATTCTTTGATTACGAGGCCAAGTATGATCCAACTATGGCTGAAGAAATAACTCCCGCAAGAATATCAGAAGAACTTACACTTCATATTCAGAATTTATCTTCGGAAATTTACGATGCTTTAAAATGCAAAGGAATTGTGCGAATTGATTACATGCTTCGCAAAGATAAAGTTTTCATATTAGAGGCGAATACTGTTCCTGGAATGACAGCAACCAGTTTCATCCCTCAACAAGTTGCTGCCATGAATATAGATTTAAAAGATATTTTGAGCAAGGTGATTGAAAATGAATTTTAATATTTATTACAAGCCATTTTAAGTTACATTAAACTATTGATCAACTGAATATTACATTACCCCGTTGAATAAAGATGTAAATATCTTTTTTTTCATTTTTTTTCATTTTTTTTTATCCAATGGAAAGACTTGCTATAAAAGGAAAGAAGTCATTTTTATGAAAATAACTCAAGTTAATTTGTAGTCGTAACCTCTTAATAGCTAAAACTTTTTTACAACTCTCACGTAAAAAAACATAGATTTAATGAATTTCAATTCATTATTTTCATAGTTAAATTTTAGGGTTAGTAATAGAACAAAAAAGGAGGCCGGGGCAGCCTCCTTTTTTGCGCTCTATATTTTGTTAGCATTTCAAATTTAATTATTCAAAAAAATCCGATGAGAATTAACTCACCGGATTCTTAATCATTTATCTGATTCGACTACTTAGTCAACATCAATATGTTCTTCCATATACGCTTCCAACGGAGCACATGTACACATTAAATTTCTATCACCATAAGCATCGTCAACTCTACCTATTGAAGGCCAGAATTTATTATCGGCTACCCAAGCTAATGGATAAGCTGCTTTTTTACGACTGTATGTATGATTCCACTCATCAGCAGTTAACACTCGATGTGTGTGAGGTGCATTTTTTAATACATTATCGGAAACATCAGCAATACCATCTTCAATTTCTTTCATTTCCTCATTGATTTTCGCCAATGCTTGAATAAAACGATCCATTTCTTCCAAAGGCTCACTCTCTGTAGGTTCAACCATTAATGTTCCATGAACAGGGAAAGACAAAGTTGGGGCGTGAAACCCATAATCCATCAATCGTTTAGCGATATCAGTATCTGTAATACCCACTGATTTGTTAAACTCGCGACAATCAAAAATCATTTCGTGACCAACGCGACCTTTGGCCCCTTTGTACAGAATTTTGAAACCTAATTTCTGAAATGATGAAGCCAAATAATTAGCATTCAAAATTGCCATTTTAGTAACCTCCTCTAGTCCATCTGCTCCTAGCATTGCAATATAACCATAGGTAATTGGCAACACACTTGCCGAGCCGTAAGGTGCGGCAGCCACAGCTGTAATTGCATTTTCGCCTCCCGTTTTCACAAATTTGTGAGAAGGTAAGAATTGAACCAAATGTTCAGCAACGCAAATTGGACCAACACCTGGTCCACCACCACCGTGAGGAATTGCAAATGTTTTATGAAGGTTCAAGTGACAAACATCAGCTCCAATAATACCTGGATTAGTTAAACCAACCTGAGCATTCATATTCGCTCCATCCATATAAACCTGTCCACCGTTTTCGTGAATAAGATTCATCATCGCCTTAATTCCTGTTTCGAATACACCATGGGTAGATGGATATGTGATCATATAAGCGCACAAATCATCTTTGTGCTTTTCAGCTTTCACTTTTAAGTCCTCAAAATCAACATTACCATTTTCATCGCATTTCACGATTACAACATTCATTCCTGCCATTGTTACCGAAGCTGGATTTGTTCCGTGAGCCGAGGATGGAATTAAAACAACGTTTCTGTGACCTTCACCTCTTGAAATATGATATTCACGAATCACCATTAATCCTGTATACTCACCTGCAGCACCCGAATTTGGTTGTAAAGTACATCCTGCAAATCCAGTAATAACCGAAAGCCATTTTTCAAGATCCTCAATAATCTCTTTATAACCAAGAGCTTGATCAACAGGAACAAATGGATGAATTCCACCAATTTCCGGCCAACTAATTGGCAACATTTCAACAGCTGCATTTAGCTTCATTGTACATGAACCTAAAGAAATCATGGATGTATTCAATCCAATATCCTTCTTCTCTAAGCTTTTAATGTAACGCATCAGAGCCGTTTCGGAACGATAACGCTTAAATACATCAAGAGTAAGAAATTCACTTGTTCGTGTATATTTTGAATCGAATGAAATTTTATCTTCGATGCTATTCACAACAACTTCAGCTTTTCCTGCCGCTTTTGCGAAAATGGTAAGAATAGTACTTAATTCCTTTGCACTAATTTTTTCATCAATAGAAATTCCGATCAAACTTTCGTTGATATAATTAAAATTGAATTCTGCGTTCAAAGCCGCTTTACGGATTTCCTCAACAGAAACACCAGCTGGAATCACAACTTGCAAAGTATCAAAGAAGTTCTTAACAGTTTGTTCATAACCTAAGGATTGTAATCCTTCAGATAACATACCTGCTGCAGAATGAATATGCATCGCGATTCTCTTCAAGCCTTCCTGCCCATGGTATACACCATAAAAACTAGCCATTGTTGCCAATAAAGCTTGAGCTGTACAGATATTAGAGGTTGCTTTCTCACGTTTTATATGCTGTTCGCGCGTTTGTAAAGCCAAACGCAAAGCATTATTTCCTTGAGCATCCTTAGTTACACCAATTATACGTCCAGGAATATTTCTTTTATAAGCCTCACGACAAGCCATATATGCAGCATGAGGACCGCCATATCCCATTGGAACTCCGAAACGCTGCGATGTACCAACAACAATATCGGCACCCCATTCACCTGGAGGTGTTAATAGTACCAAGCTCATTAAATCGGCCGATACAGCAACCAAAGCTTCAGCTTGATGAGCACGCTCCACAAAACCTGCATAGTCTTCTACACTTCCGTTTGATGCTGGATATTGAACGATAGCTCCAAAAACCATATTGGTAAATTCAAATGTTTTGAAGTCGCCAATTATCAACTCTATTCCCAAAGGAATTGCACGCGTTGTTAATACATCTTTAGTATGAGCAAATACATTCTCATCAACAAAAAACTGATTGGCACCAGCTTTTTTCTTATCTCGGGAACGAAGAGCTTGCATCATATACATCGACTCACCTACCGCGGTTGCTTCATCTAAAAGCGAACTATTAGCCAATTCCATTTTGGTTAGGTCCAAAATCATGGTCTGAAAGTTCAATAAAGCTTCCAATCTACCCTGCGATACTTCTGCTTGATAAGGAGTATAAGGAGTATACCACCCTGGATTTTCCAATACATTTCTCTGAATAGCAGCAGGAGTAATTGTATCGTAATAACCCTGACCTATAAAGGTTCGATATACCTTGTTCTTAGCAGCAATTGCTTTTATTTTTGAAAAATACTCGTATTCTGATAATGCTTTTGGAAGGTCTAACGCTTTTTCCAAACGAATATCTGAAGGGATTGTTTCATCAATCAGGACTTCCAAAGAAGAAGCGCCAACGGTTTCCAACATTGTTTTAATATCGCCATTGCGAGGTCCAATGTGACGGGAAACAAACTTTTCAGTTGCCATATTGTTGTTTAAATTAGGTGTGTTTATAAAATACTTGTGATTGTAAAAGTAGTAAAAGATTTAAATTTACTAAGAGGTAAAACACTGAATTTAGTCACTGTTTTTCAACATTCTCAGCATTAAGAATAACTCCGTGTAACAAATTGTTTTATAGAATGATACAAACATGATTTTTATCATACAAACAAGAGCAAGTTACGCCAATTGTGGTCGCAAAAAAACCCCTTACGAATTAAGGGGTTTTCAACTATTTTTTTTGTTTTTAACTCAATCCTTTTAAAAACAAATTATTAGATCGCTCATGTCCTATAGAAGTGACCGGACCATGACCAGGATAAACACTTACGTCATCGTCAAGAACCAAAAGTTTGGTTTTGATTCCTTCAATTAACTGATCAAAATTTCCATAAGGCAAATCTGTTCGTCCGATACTTTCACGAAACAAAACATCGCCAGCAATTAAAAATTTTTGCTCCTCATTGTAAAACACCACATGACCAGGAGAATGTCCGGGAACATGAAGAACTTTCAACTCCGAATTTCCAAATTTAATGATGTCGCCCTCCTTAATCAACTTACCAATCGGAGGTGGTTCCACCACATTTTCCAGTCCCAAACGAACTCCGTAATTAGGAGCTTCTGCCAATAAAAATTCATCATCCTTATGAGCTTCAGTAAGCAACCCAAACTGATCCTTCATAAACTGATTTCCTAACACATGATCAATATGTAAATGAGTATTCAATTGTTTTACCAATTTAATATTTTTCTTCTTTACAAAATCAACCAACTTTCCACCTTCGTCTTCAAAGAAAACACCACAGTCAATCAATACTGCCTCTCCGGTTTCATCGTGTAATATGTATGTATTTTCCTGCCAGTGATTAAACACCAATGTTTCTATCGTAATCATATTTGAATATTTTTAAGTAGCCCAAATTTACATTTAATCATTAATTTAAAAAATCCTGAGTAAAGGAAAAATCAATAAGCCATATATAAACCTACATTTCAGAAGTTTACAACCTAAGAAACCCACTATCTATTCAGACTAAAATTTTCTAAAACGATATAATCTGGCCCTTGCTGAGTAAGAACACTCTCCATCAATACAAAATCAGTAATTAAAAAATTACCATCCTGCCAATCCTTATATTTCAGTAAAACTTTCTTTACCCTTTCAGGATTCGCCACTCCTCCTTTGATTCTCCCAATTGTCAAATGTGGTGAATACTTATAATCGTCAGCAATCACTTTTTTCTGAAGATCATTCAATATTTCTTTCTGCAACTTAAGAAGGCTTGAATCTGAGTTAATTCCGGCCCACAAAATTTTAGGATAATCCATTGAAGGAAACGCTCCAAGAGATTTCAAATTCATCCGAAAAGGAACAAATTGCTTCCCAATATTAGTCAACTTGCGTTTAATCGTTACTATTTCAGCCACATCTGTAGTCCCTAGAAAAAGGAGCGTAATGTGAAGTCCTGTTTTATCAACCCATTTTATTCTTTCTTCCTCTAAATCTAATCCAACTTGTCGAAAAAGTTCATTAATATGATCTGTAATAGTTATCTTTATTGCAATGAATAAACGTTTCGTCTTCATTCTTAAAAATTATATTTTGATGCATTCGAAATACACTTATTAAAACATACAACTAACTATTAATATAAAGTATATCAAAATGAATTCAAAGAAAAAATTCGCAGTTGTTCTTGCAGGATCAGGTGTTTATGATGGTTCTGAAATTCATGAAGCAACCTTAGCCTTATATTCTATTTCTAAAAATGGTGGAAGCTATCAGATTTTTGCTCCAAACACGAATCAACATCATGTAATCAACCACATTACAGGTGAAGAAATGTCTGAAACGAGAAATGTATTGGTTGAAGCAGCTCGTATTGCACGAGGAAATATCAAAGATCTTAAAGAATTCAAGGCCGATGAATTTGATGCTATCCTTTTCCCAGGCGGATTTGGCGTAGCAAAAAACCTGTGCACAT
>JBFFMG010000224.1:0-6486 GCA_041554215.1 Labilibaculum sp. | reverse complement strand
TTTTCGATGGAAAATCAGTCTCAAAATAAACTTCATCAGGTAACCATTGAGAGTGAGCGCGTGGAGCATCAACAGCAAGTTGCGGATCCATATTAAAATCAATTGTATTAATAATGTTTTGAAATACAGATGTTATAATAGTTGATCCTCCAGGAGAGCCCAATACCATTAATAACTCACCATTTTTCTCCACTATTGTTGGCGTCATACTACTTAACATCCTTTTTCCAGGCTTAATTGCATTCGCATCACCACCAACTAATCCAAACTGATTTGGAAAGCCTGGTTTACTACTAAAATCATCCATTTCATTATTTAAGAAAAAACCACCCCCTTCAACAACTACTTTACTTCCGTAATTGCCGTTTAATGTTGTGGTGATAGCAATTGCGTTTCCTTCTGAATCTGCAATCGAAAAATGAGTAGTTTCAAAACTCTCGATAAGCTCGACAGCTCCCGCTTTTATATCTTGTGAGTTTGTCTTCTTATCCATTTCGATATCCGAAAATCGATTTCTTAAATATTCCTTAGCGATTAATCTATCAACTGGAACTTCGCAAAAATCCGGATCCCCAAGCCATGTTGCCCGATCGGCATACACTCGTCTCTCCAATTCAACCATTAAATGGAGATGTTCAAAAGATCCAAAGTCATATCCATTCAATTTATACTGCTCTGCCCCTTTTAATAATTGTAGCAAAGCAAGTCCTCCACTTGATGGCGGAGGCATTGAAATAATCTTGTGTTTGCGATACTCACCCATCAAAGGTGTTCTCCAAACCGATTGATAGTCCTTAAGATCTTCCGCTGTAATAATACCACCAAACTTTTCCATTTCCGAAATAATCAGATTGGCGGTTTCTCCTTCATAAAATCCATTGCGTCCATTTTCTTTTATCCTACCTAATGTTTTCGCCAAACAGGAATTAATTAAAGTATCACCTTCTTTAAAAGGATGTTGCCTTACATATGGATTTGCACTTTTCCCATTGTTCTGATTTTGGATTTGAAACCGGTAATCATTTAATTTGCTCGCTTCCAACAAACTTAAAACGACCCCATCCCTGGCCATTTTAATGGCTGGTTCCAGCAATTTTCCCCACTCCATTTTTCCATATTTCTGATGAAGTTTTACCATGCCATCAACCGTACCTGGAACTCCGACTGCCAAATCTCCTTTTTGACTTAAATCGGAATTAACATTTCCATCCTCATCACAATACATTTGTTCATAGGCCGCTCCTGGCGCTGTTTCTCTAAAATCAAGCGAATTGTATTCTCCTTTAGAAGTTCGAATCATAGCAAAACCTCCTCCGGCAATATTACCAGCTCTTGGGTAAGCTACCGCTAATGCAAATTGAACAGCAATAGCCGCATCGAACGCATTTCCTCCATTTTTTAATATTTCAATCCCAACTTCCGAAGCCAAATAATGAGCTGTTACTACAACCCCATTTTTATAAGATTTGGGCTTTTGAGTATCTCTGCATGAAAATACAAGAAGTGAAAAAACGATAAGAATTGATAAATATTTAGTAATGCGCATGGTTAGTAATTTTAATCGGACTCCTAAAGATAAATAGGATTTGTTCATTACAACAATAGATGGTTAGATTTTAGACTTGAGATATAAGATTGATTTACAGAATGCTTGTTTTATAATCTTCTCATTAAGAAAATAAAACTGATAACCACATTGAAAGTAAATCATTTATAAGCCATCCTCAAACTATTATTTCAATACATCTTACAAAAAAGGAGTTGTTGCAATGCAACAACTCCTTAAACTATTTCAATTTTTTTAAAACTGTTTCTGATTAATTGAATATGTAACGAATTCCAATTTGCAATTGCCATTTTGAATTAACAGATACATCATCAATGTAGGAGTCCTTTAAATTTGGATCGAATTGTAACCATGGAGTACCGTTACTATCAACACCATTCACAGTAATTGGATTGGTGGTGGTTGCAAACTGACGAACTCCCCAGTTAGAACTAATCATGTTTCCTAAATTCAATACATCAATGGAAAATTGAAGTGTATTTTTACTATTTCCCACCATAAAGTTATAATCTTGCATGAATCGGAAATCCATTTGTCCAAACCAAGGCAACATAGCTCCGTTACGCTCTGCATATTTTCCTCTTCTGTCCTCCAGGTAATTATCCTGACTAATAAATTTATCCAAAGCAATCCATTGTTGCGATGCATTAGCAGCAACAGTTCCAATACCACTAGCATCAACAGTACCAAAGTTAATATCACCTGAGTTTTTAGGAATGTATATTAAATCGTTATTTGCAATGGCATCTCCATTAATATCACCTGTATAGGTATAAGAATAACGGTTTCCTTTACCCGCTTCGTAAAACATAGCAAAAGAAGAAGCAAATTTACCATAGCTCACTTTATACATAGCAGAAGCAATCACTCTGTGTTGCAAACCATATCTAGACCATGAATAAGCAGGATCGTTAGGATTACCCACCACAGGATTTCTTTGAAATGCATCTGCTGCAATTTCAGCAGGAATCGAAGTTAAATCTTTTGCATTTAAATAGGTGTACGCAATATCTGCAGTTAGACCTGAATCCCATCTTTTTGATAATTTAGCCGTTGTTGTAAACTGATACCCTTTTTTGGTATTATCTAAAACAATCGCACCCGCTTCCAAAAAAGATTCTGATCCCGCGGAAGCGGAATAAATATTCACCTCATTAAAACCTGCGAATTGAGCACGGGTATCTCCTGTTCCAGACAAATTCCCTGATGGAGGTAACATGTTGTAATTTCTATGAACAACCGCATTAACATCTTTTGAATAAATACCTTCGACCGTTGCTAACCAACCATCACCAAATTTCACATCCATTGCCAAATTATTTTTCCATACCTGTGGGTATTTAAAATTATCGGCAGTAGAGTTTAACTGAAATTCGTAACCTGCATCAATTCTTGCGTTGGTTGATTGATTTCCTAACCATACAAAAGGTATACGACCGGTAAAAATTCCAGATCCACCTCGCAACTGCATTGTGTTATCACCTTTCACATCATAATTAAATCCAAATCGTGGAGACCACATAATTTTTGAATTTGGCCATGTAGCTGGATCTAATCGAACCGAATTTCCTTTTTCAGTTACCCAACCCTCAAAATTTTTACCCCGATCGGTAGCTTCATCTTGTGGAATATCATTGTAATATTTTGGAAGATCAACACGCAATCCCAAAGTCAATTTCAAATTATCATTCATCTGAAATTCATCCTGAGCATAAAATGCAATTTGAGCAACATCAACATCTGACCATGCAAAAGCATTTTTATTGGCATCTGTTACATCTTGATTCAAATCGTTTGTTGGATTTCCAACAAAATAAGCAAAATCATCATTCAAGAAATTTTGAGTACTGAATGCTGTAACCCATGGGTAATAGAACAAATTGAATGAGTTTTCGAATTTAAAACGCTCGTAATTAAATCCAACTGTAATCGCATGACGATCCGAATAGTAAGTTAAATTATCAGAAATTTGATATACATCCTGATTTAAAACATTACTCGTTGAAAACATTTCAGAACCTGCCGTAATTGCAACTTGACCTTGATTGTTAAAAATATCAACAACTGGAAATGGTTCAGAATGAGGATTACGCTTATCACGGAAAGATGTATATCCGAGTAATAATTTGTTAGAAATTTTACTTGAGAATCTAGAGTTTAATTCCCCAACTACAGAATTTATCTTATTAAAAATTCGATACGACGAATTTTCGAATGGCAAACGGTAACTTGTTGCTCCACGACCACCAACAGCTTCGGGATGTGGAAGAATATCTTTCCAGGCATCCAACATGTTGTAACGAAGAACTACCTTATGATTACGAGAAATATTCGCATCCAGTTTAATCAAAAACTTATCATTTGAAGTTTCATGGTTGTATCCTTGGTATGCTCCAGGATCATATCCCCATCGATCTCTCAAATGGGTTTGAACTGCTTTAATATCAGCTTCGGGCACACTTGTAGTATTAGAATTATCGCTATTAGTACCATCATCAGCAACAAAACCATGAGCCAATTGGTCTCTTCTTTCTTGCTCGTAATTAACGAAAAAGAATAATTTATTTTTGATCAATGGACCACCAACACTAACACCATATTGTTTTGTGCTAAAATCGGTATTTTTTACTTTTAGACCACCCACTTTATCACCGATCATATTCTCGTTACGGAAATAGTAATAAGTTGTCCCCTTAAAATCATTAGTCCCAGATTTGGTTACCGCATTTACTCCAGCTCCAGTAAAACCACCTTCGCGAACATCAAAAGGAGCTAAAGAAACCTGAATTTGGTCAATTGCATCTAAAGATACAGGTTGAGCATCAGCTTGTCCTCCAGGAGTAGAAACATCCAATCCGAAAGAATTATTAAAGATAGAACCATCCAAGGAGAAGTTGTTATACAGATTATTTCGTCCTCCGAAACTATTCCCATCCGATTCTGGTGTTAAACGTGTTAAATCACCCTGAGATCTTGAAATTGTAGGTAAGGCGATAATTTTCTCACGATTCACATTCGTTTGAGCACCTGTTCTGTCCTGACTAATCACATCGTTTTTATCGTAAACAATGGTAATTTCATCTATTTGAACATTGTCTTCGTGAAGAACCATATTTATTTCCGCAGTTTTATTCAACTGCAAATAAATGTTCTCTTGCTTGGTCTCCTTGTAACCAATAAAAGTTACAGTTACTGTATATGGACCACCAATTTTCATGTTTCGCATATCGAAACGACCGTCGTCTTGTGTTATGGTTCCATACTGTGTTCCTGTTGGAGTATGAGTTGCAACAACCGTTGCAGCAAAAACAGGAACATTCGTAGGATCAACAATTTTCCCTCGAATTGATGAGGTTGTAACCCCTTGTGAAAAAGCATTAGGCAAGAAACCTGCCATTGCAATAATCAGAAATAGTAATTTAACATTCTTCATATTAAAATAGATTAGATTATAATTAGGTGTCACTAAATTACAAAATACTATTTCAAACCTTCAAATCTTTTATTCATAATTATTAACAATCAATCGATTAAACAAACAAATCTATATATATTTGTTAAACAAAAGCCTTCGTTGCAAATGTTAATAATTGTTAATTCACGGTATTTTCACGTTGAAATTATACACATAATATCAAATGCATACTTATGCAATTTTCGCTGTGTTTTTTTTTCAATTATTGTCAATTATTTCCAAAAATAGTGTTCTAATCACTCAAAATTTCCATTTTCTGACCAAAAACACCTAAGTCAAACATCGAAAACAACAACTTTAAATAAACATAAAACAAAAAAAAAAGGTGCTGTAAAAAACAACACCTAAATTTTATTCACTCCATATTTTACTTTCATGATCGATGTACCAAGTTTTCCCTGACTTTCCTTTTGCGTAAATTAGAAATTGCTTTTTCGTTACTTCTACGAGAATGGGGCAAGATGATTTTACATCTTTTTGGAAACAGCCCTTATCATTATAATATTGCTTCTGCTGATTATACAACCGAACAAGCTCCATTTTTAAAGAATAATCGTCATCTATTTTAAATGTATCGCTCCCCTCTCCTGCTTCTTTTGTCGAAAACTGTACATAACCCCAGGTCTCAGGCTGATGCATGGCAATAACACCTTGCGGAGACCAAACCCAATTGTGTTCAGGATAAGTCTTGCCTGTTTCAGGATCAATACATTTTGAATATTTTCCTTTCTCTGCTTTTACATCCCAGTTTACACGAGAAAAATTAACCCGCCACTGTTCTCCATTTTCTGGTTTTCTTTGTTCCGGAGCACATTCCCGTAATACTTCCCATGGAAAAGCAATTTCCAAGGTCCATTTTTCATCCTTATCTGAAGAATCATTTATAGTTCCATACACAGCGACTGCCGATTTTAACCCCTTAATATCCCATGCGTTTATTGCCGGTGCACCATCACGGTATGGCTTTGCGATCATTAAATCCCAAATGGTATTTAAAGCATTCATTTCAAACTCATAATATCTATGATTATCTCCTTGAGGATCAATAAACACTTCGAAATCATTATCGTAAAATATAACAGTATCCCGCTGTTTTAAATTTCCCCACACATGAGGCTCTATAAGCTCAGCAGCTACGTAAAAGTAATCCTCATCCCATGCCATTTTCACATGAGTTTTATAGGTAGGCAAAGGTTTTTTATCTCCTTCAATATCCACAAAATATTCCGACCAATTCATCTTACTCCATTCTGAATCACTTAAAACGCCATCTATATTTATAGGATTTGAAGTTTTATAGCACAGATATGATTTGGCATGATTTTGAGCATTCCCCAATGAAATAAAAGTTAGTAGCACAGCTAATAGCAAAGTCGTTCTCATAGGACTGAGTGTATTTATTATTTATTTTAAATAAAAAGTATTTTTTTCATTTTACAATTTT
>JBFFMG010000223.1:0-6507 GCA_041554215.1 Labilibaculum sp. | reverse complement strand
TTTCTTTGATTCTTGCCTTTTTACCAGTAAGAGCACGTAGATAGTAGATTCTTGCTCTACGAACACGACCTCTTTTGTTCACTTCAATTTTATCGATGAAAGGAGAACTAATTGGAATGATTCTTTCAACACCTACGTTACCAGACATTTTTCTGATAGTAAAAGTTTTAGTTGTTCCAGTTCCTTTAATCTGAATAACAACACCTCTAAAAATCTGGATTCTTTCTTTTGTTCCCTCTTTAATTTTGTAAGAAACACTAATGGTATCCCCAGCTTTGAATTCAGGAATCTCGATACCTGTAGCGAAAGCTTCTTCTGCAATTTTAATTAAATCCATTGTCTTAATTTGTTAAAGTTCACGAACGCAATGTAAACATATTCATCTATTACCATGTCAGAGATTACGCACGAATTCGCGACAAAATTAGTAAAAATATCTATACGACCATCCTTATAAAGTTATTTTTCACCCAATTTTTTAGATTCTCAAATAATTCTTGATTCATGGTTTTTATATTGTTAGTATATAGATATTTAAGTGAGTCGTATAAACAAAAAAAAGGAACCTAATAGATTCCTTTTTTACTATATCTTATCTGTTGTTAATGAGCATCACCAACAACTTTTAGTTTATCACCAGTTGTCTTTACAATTATTTTGTAAAATTCTTCACTATAACCCGGTTGTTTCATTTTAGGATTTTGATTGTTACCATCCTTTTCTTTAATGTTTCCATCCATAAATTTCGCAAAAAGATAACCATAGAAATCTTTCCATTCATCAACCAAATTGTTTCCTTGATTACATGAGAAATCTGTTAAGAATTCAACAGCTACTGCTTTATTTTTCTTAAACATTCCTTCGGCTGCAAGGTCTAGTATATTCGTAAAAGCAAGATATTTTGTTTCTAAGGCTTTTTGTTTGATTGCAATTTCAGGATGTATTTCGTTATAACGAGTGTAGGCGAAATTACTAACCTGATTAAATATCCAAAATGCTGATTTACTTGTGAAATCCATCATTTTTCCGTTTCCTACAGCGAATGTTTCAGGAACTCTTGTAATTCCACAATAAACAGGGAAATATACCGATGAAGATGCATCATCAACACCAAACCAGTTTATTCCACCAACAGCATCGGGTAGCCAGTTTCTGCTTTGAGCAACAAATGAGAAACCTGTTTGTTGAGTAGCAGTAGCACGTTCATTACAATACGTAACACCATCTACTTCCCAGGTTAAAGGTCTCCATCTGTATGGATTTCCATAAGGTCCTGCACCCATGTCTTTCGACATATCTAAATCTGTACCTTCTAAATGATTTCTCATGAAATCCATTACCTCAAGTACATTTATTTTGTGATCAGGTTTAATCCATAAAGGCATTCTATTGGTAGCATATCCTTTATCATCGTGTTCAATATTTCCTTTACAATATTCGAAATATTCGTCCATTCCTTCTTTTACATCATTAAAGAAAGACCAAACTCTTATTTCACAAAAACGTGCGCCACCAAATGAAACTGGCGCGTAAGTATCTGAAAAACTGAAATCTTTATTTTTTCCTTCTTTAGGATAGAATCCTTTTTCCTTTGCAAATGAGATTACATCTTTTGCATAAACATTTTGAACTTCAGGATTGAAAATTTTATCCATTTTATCTGAAGAAATCGATGATTTCCCCTCTAAAGGAAAAGTGGTTATTCTTGCTTGGTTAGCATGTCCACTAACATATCCGTCGGGAATCATTCGAGCAACCCAAACAGCACCTTTTTCGCCATTACCTTTACCAATCATCTCTAATATCCATATTTCATTTGCATCCGAGATAGAGAATGATTCTCCAGAACTGTAATAGCCATAATTTTCAACAAGATCGGTCATTACCTTAATCGCTTCACGGGCATTTTTTGATCTCTGTAAAGTTAAATAGATAAGACTTCCATAATCAATAATTGCTCCTTCTTGCGATCCAAGTTCTGAGCGGCCTCCGTAGGTAGTTTCTCCAATTGCTAACTGAAATTCATTCATGTTACCAACAACAGAATATGTGTGAGGGATTTGTGGTATTTCACCAAGAAATTTTCCTGTATCCCATTCATAAACATCAATCATTGTTCCTTCTGGCCAATCTGCTGCCGGACGAAAATAAAGTTCTCCATATAATACATGCGAATCCGCAGCATAGGTAATCATATTAGAACCATCCGTGGAAGCTCCACGAGTTATTAGGTAATTTGTACATGCTCTGGCAGTTGGAGTTGAGAAAGCAGACACCAACATTAAAAGAGCAGCAACTACAAAAATCTTTTTCATGTTAACTATTTTAAATGTATTTGATACTGAATTAAATCGTTTTCGGTCGTACAAAAATAGAAAACAAACAGTAGGTAAAAATGATAAAAGTCTTGATTTGTTGGACTGTTGATCGTATTTAGAGTAGATTTATTATAAATCGAAGCGTTTTGAATACAAAAAAGAGTCTACCAAATGAAACTGGTCGTAAATGTTTCCTGATTTCCCACTTGATCTGTCACTTCTATTTTTAATTCGTGGTTTTTATTAGAAATTAATCTTTTGCTATCGAAGGAATAAAATAAAAGATCATTTTTTGCATCATATTCAAATAGTACCCATTTCCCATCAATTAAACCTTGGTATGATTTTATTCCCGATAAATTATCTGAAATTGTAAAGCGTATTGATTTTTGTCCTCTCAATGATTTTAATTTAAAGTCAGTTTTCGCTTTAATTAAAGGCGGAATTGTATCTATAGCTACAGCAAATTTTCCAAAATATCTTGACTTAGTTATTACTTTAGAGTCAAAATAAACTCCACCTTCATTTGATATTTGTCCTTTCTTACCAATTCTGGCGATAAACAGCTTATCTGATTTTCCTGTTGGAATGTATTTTGGTTTTATGGAAATCGTATAATAATTGTGTACAGGAATAAATTCATTGTGAATGGAATGAATATCCGAAAAGTAATTTGAATCTTTTGCAACTGAATAAGTAAACTCGAGCTTAGAATAGAAACTGTTTTCTGGAAATTTTAAATGAATATCTTTTTTTTCGAAAACACTTTCTTTTTCACAGTCCATCAGCATTTCAAAACCAGGTTTGGGAAATGTTTTTTCTGTTTCGTTTCCTTTTGCATAAATTCGAAGTCTGCTTTTATTTCCATTAGCATCAGAAACAAGAAAGTCAATTTTGTAGCTCAGGTGTTTTTTAAATTGGTAAACTCCGTTGTTTTCCATTTTAGAATAAATACTAAGCTTATTATTAGGCTCTCTAAAGGTTTTATGAATGCGTTTATTTTTGGAAACATTTAATTCGTAATCGAGATGACTGTTTATGTAGCCCGATTCATCAAATGAAAATTCGTTGAAGGAATAGTTCGCAATTAATGTGTCATTTATTTTCATTTCCATGTCGTAAATTCCGCACTTCCCCCATGTGTTATCTAAATAGTCGTTGGTTTCCAAAGCAAAACCAATATTGCCAAGTAGTTTCACCTTAGGATCGCTTTTAAGATGATATGCATTATTGTAGTAGGTAACAGGAAAATTTTGTCTGCTGTTTAAACCATTTACATTGCTTATTGAATCGAGAGGATAAACATATAAATTGAATATTTTAGGAGGTGTAGTATCTTTTATTTTGAACCCGAAAAATAAAGGGTTAAGCGGATGTTCGGTTTTTGTATCTCTTATTTCGAAATGTAAATGTGGGCCGGCTGAAGAACCTGTATTGCCAGAAAATGCGATAATACAACCTTTCTTTATTAAAAGTTCATTTTTATCGGGGTAGAAATCAAATTCGAAAGTGTTATTTGTGTATTGATAGGATTTAACATACTCTTCAATTTCGGTATTGAAATGATCAAGATGAGCATAAACAGAGGTATATCCATTTGGATGATCGATATAAATAGCTTTGCCATAACCTCCTGCAGCTATTTTAATTCGACTAACGATACCATCAGCAATTGCATAAACTTTTTTGCCGGTTGTAAATGTTCTTATATCGATGCCTGAATGGAAGTGATTATTACGAAGTTCTGCAAAATTACCGGCTAATGTTATGTCAAAATCGACAGGTGATCGAAAATAATTTTGAGGGCGATTATTGTTCTGAGCATTTATTTGTTTCGAAAATAAAAAAAATAGTAAGAGTAGTGGAGTAATTATGTAAGTTCTGGGTATCTTCATATTATAAACGATGGTTTTGTGAAATGATTATCAAAACTACAAAAAAAACCTTTTTTTTCTGAAATGATTTATAAAATACAAACTAATATATTTGATAATCTTCTCAGCAATGTTAATTTTGTAAAAGAAAAATTTTAATGATGGATCGAGAGCCAAACGAAGTATTAGATAATTTGAAAGGACAAATTACGGAACTTATTTCGTTATACCAGAAGTCTAAGCAGGAAAAAGAATCTTTAATTCATGAGAAGTTGGAACTTATGGAGAAGATTGAAATTCTGAAAGGAGAAAGGGAAGAACTCAACCATCAATACAATACATTAAAGTTAGCCAAAACATTTGCCGCGAATAGTGGAGATTCGCAAGAGGCAAAGGTTAAAATTAACCGAATTGTGCGGGAGATTGATAAATGTATTGCTCTTTTAAACAGGTAGAATTTGTTTATGGACGAAAAACTTTCAATAAGAGTTAATGTAGCGGATCGGTTTTATCCTTTAAAGATAGATCGTAATCAGGAAGAGGTTATCCGTAAAGCTGCAAAAATGATTAATGAAAAGGTATTGCAATACAAACAACGATATAAAGATAAAGATACTCAGGATTTTTTAGCAATGGCTTCATTACAGTATGTAATTAAGGTTATCGAAGCTGAAAATAAAACCGATGTTTCACCAGTTCTTGAAGAGATCAGGGCTATGGAGCAGGAGTTAAGAGAATTTTTAGATAAAGAGTAATTTACATTCTTAAAAGGAAAGTTGTAACCCGCATTATTTCTTAAGCTAATAACAGTATTAATGTTTTGTAGTCATTTTCTTGTATCTTTTTATAAAGTATAAGTGAACTATTAAATGTTATTATTGTGAGCCTGAGTGATAGTGCGGGTTACATTTTATATATAATAATTTTGACTTAATATTCTATGATATGATTGAAATAATAATAGGGTCTATTGCGTTTGTGGGCGGTGGCGTTGTTTCTTACTTTGTTTTGCAAAAGACTCTAAAAACCAAGAGTAGCTCAATAATTAGGGATGCGCAATCGGAAGCGGAAGTGATCAAAAAAGATAAGATTCTTCAGGCGAGAGAGAAATTTTTCGAATTAAAAACGGAGCACGAAAAACAAATTAACGCAAGAAATAACAAACTACTTGCTGCAGAAACGAAATTTAAGCAAAGAGAAAATGCTTTAACACAGCGAATTGACGAAATTCAGCGCAAGAAAAAAGAAGTTGATGTTGTTCGTGAGAATTTGACTGTTCAAATTGACTTAGTAGAGCGGAAGTCGGATGAATTAGAGAAGGCTAAAAGACAGCAAGTTGAACAATTAGAAAAGATTTCTGGATTGTCAGGAGAAGAGGCTAAGACTCAATTGATCGATTCTATGCGTGATGTGGCGAAAACTGAGGCAATGTCTTATGTGAATGAAATCATGGAAGAGGCCAAAATGACCGCTAATATGGAAGCTAAAAAGGTAGTTGTAAAAACGATTCAACGAGTAGCTACAGAAACTGCAATTGAAAATTCGGTTACCATTTTCCACATCGAATCGGATGAAATAAAAGGAAGAATTATTGGTAGAGAAGGTCGAAATATCAGAGCTTTGGAGGCTGCAACAGGTATCGAAATTATTGTTGATGATACTCCTGAGGCCATCGTTCTTTCAGGTTTTGATCCGGTAAGACGCGAGATTGCTAGATTGGCACTACATCAGTTAGTTACCGATGGACGTATACATCCTGCAAGAATTGAAGAGGTTGTTAATAAGGTTCGTAAGCAGATCGAGGAAGAAATTATTGAAACGGGTAAGCGTACTGCGATTGATTTGGGAGTTCATGGTTTGCATCCTGAACTGATTCGTTTGGTAGGAAAAATGAAGTATCGTTCATCTTACGGACAAAATTTATTACAACATTCTAGAGAAACAGCTAATCTTTGTGCTATAATGGCTACAGAGCTTGGTTTAAATGCAAAAAGAGCGAAACGTGCAGGTCTGTTGCATGATATTGGAAAGGTGCCGGATGAGGAGCCAGAATTGCCACATGCAATTTTAGGTATGAAATTGGCTGAGAAGTACAAAGAAAAGCCAGATATCTGTAATGCAATTGGAGCTCATCATGATGAAATTGAAATGACATCAATGATTTCTCCAATTATTCAGGCTTGTGATGCTATTTCTGGTGCACGTCCTGGAGCAAGAAGAGAAATTGTAGAATCGTATATTAAGAGATTAAAAGACCTTGAGAATTTGGCATTGTCACATCCAGGTGTTCTTAAAACATATGCAATTCAGGCTGG
>JBFFMG010000222.1:0-6552 GCA_041554215.1 Labilibaculum sp. | reverse complement strand
GAATATAACCGGTAATTATTTTCATCATTGTTGACTTTCCGGCACCATTTGGCCCTAAGAATCCAACAATTTCACCTTGATTAATTTCAAAACTCAAATTATCCAAAGCCTTTTGTTTCCCGTATATTTTGCTTACTTCCTGAACTTTTACCGACATAAAGTTAATTTTTTAGTGTCTAGAGTTAAACAATAGATCGTGAGATATGAGATTCAAGACATCAGACTGATTTACAAACTACTTATAATCAAGACACTTATGAAAACACAGCCAATCTGAGTTGATCTCATCAACAAGCATTTGCAAAACCTGACCGAACCATTGGTTAAAAGTACTTAAAAGTAAGAAAGCTTATCTTTAAAATCATCTAAGTACTGCATTACAAAATAAATGTAAATTGTTGTGAATTTAATAATTCTCTCGCTCTTTCACCAGTAATTCATAATTCGTAATTAATAATTCAAAATTGAATTACCTACCTTTGTATTTCAATATTAAAACCTAAGAAATGAGTTTCTCGAAACCTAAACTTTTTTGCAAAGATCTGTTTAATTACTCTCGTCGTTTATCATCAGAATCGAAAATTGGCAATACGCCACTTGGTGGCGAAAATCCAATTCGAATTCAATCGATGACCAACACCGATACTAATAATATCAAGGCAAGTGTTGATCAATCGATACGAATGATAGAATCGGGAGCAGAATATGTTCGATTAACAACGCAAGGAACCAAAGAAGCCGAAAATTTACAATTTATAAAAGAAGAACTCGTAAAACTTGGATATAACACTCCTTTAGTTGCAGATATACATTTTAACCCGGCAGCAGCATTAATTGCCGCTAAATATGTAGATAAAGTGCGCATTAATCCAGGTAATTTTGTTGATAAAAGAGCAGACTATAACGGCGCTGATTACGGCGACCTTAAGTATCAGGAAGATCTGGATAAAATAAGAGATAAATTCATTCCCTTGCTTCGTGTGTGTAAAGAGAACAATACCGCCATAAGAATAGGAACCAATCACGGCTCTTTATCGGATAGAATTATGAGCAGGTATGGCGATACACCAAGAGGAATGGTGGAAGCGACCTTGGAATTCCTGCGAATTTGTAAAGAACAAAATTTCGAAAATGTTGCCATCTCCATTAAATCGAGCAATACCGTAATGATGGTGAAAACCGTTCGTTTGCTGGTTAGCGAAATGGAAAATGAGAACATGAATTATCCTTTGCACTTAGGTGTAACCGAAGCTGGCGAAGGGGAAGATGGAAGAATTAAATCGGCCGTTGGAACTGGAGCTTTGTTAAATGATGGAATTGGCGATACGGTTCGAATATCACTCACTGAAGATCCGGAAATAGAATCTCCGGTAGGAAAAAAACTAGTAGATTATATTTCCGAAAAAGTAGGTCATGCACCAATCTTGCCAGTTGAAAACACAGACATTAATCTATTTGATTTTTATAAGAGATCGACAGCACTTATAGAAAATATTGGCAGCAGTAAAGTACCCGTTGTGGTAACTGATGCAAGTCACGAAAAATACATTTCCACAGAACTTCCCGAAAAAGCAGGTTTTATACTAAATCAGGATACATTTGAATGGGAGAAAGGCAAACTGGCCAGCGATTACCTCTTTGTGAATGGTTTCGATCCCATTTTTGCCGATTACCCAAAAGAATTGGGAATAATTGTAGACCAGGAATGTTGGGAAATGGCAAATAATTTTGCCGAAAACACCTATCCTCTTTTTCAAGCCAAGGAGTTTTCAAATGCGAACATTGCCTTCTTTCACACAGATATCTTTTTTGTTGAATGTACCTACTCCGATTTATCTGATGAATTTATTCAACACATCATCAAGAATCCAAAAGTCGTTTTGGTGTGCTCATCGAAGCATCAAAATGCTTTTGCCGAACAAAGAGCTTTTGCTTTCCGATTGGTTCAATCTAAATGCAAAGCGCCTGTAATTTTCAAAAGATCATTCGAAGAATCGAACCTGGAGGATATTCATTTAAAGGCTTCGGCCGATTTGGGAAGTTTGTATTTCGATGGATTTGGGAATGGTATTTGGCTTGATAACAAAGGTGAACTCTCTCATGAGGATATCAACTCAACCGCATTTGGAATTTTACAGGCGGCCAGAGTAAGAACAAGTAAAACAGAATTTGTCTCCTGTCCGGGATGCGGCAGAACCCTTTTCCAGCTTCATGATGTGGTTGCAGAAGTAAAAAAACAATTTTCACACTTAACTCATTTAAAAATTGGAGTTATGGGTTGTATTGTAAATGGTCCCGGCGAAATGGGTGACGTTGATTATGGATATGTGGGTGCCGGACCCGGAAAAGTATCTTTATACAAAGGCCGCGAGTTAATGAAGAAAAACATTCCGAGTAAAAATGCCATTCATGAGCTTACAGAGATCATTAAAGAGAACGGAGATTGGATTCATAAATAATCCTTTTTAAACTTTTTTTTATAACTCTTTGTTTTAGTATCTTGCATCTAGATCAATATTATTTTACATAGTGAAGAACAAAGTCACACTACTCATATTCCTTTTACTTTTTAATTTTGCCAAGGCAGAAAAGCTCGTACTAAACGGGATCTTCCTTGGTAAAAATATCTATGTAATGAATCCTTTTTCGGATTCGGGAGTGGGATTTTGTGTGTATGAGGTAACTGTAAATGGAATGAACTCTGCTGATGAAATTAACAGCAGTGCTTTTGAGGTCGATTTATCGAAGTTTAATTTTTCCATTGGAGAGAAAGTAAACATTACTCTCCATTACAAAGATGGATGCTTGCCAAAAATCATTAATCCCGAGTGCATTAAACCGATTAGCTCATTCAACCTGCAAAGCGCCCTTGTTGATAAAAAAGGATTCTTGAATTGGACTACCAAAAATGAACTGGGCTCACTGCCATTTATCGTTCAACAATACCGTTGGAACAAATGGATCACCATAGGCGAAGTTGAAGGCATTGGACTCCCTCAATTAAATAAATATCAGTTGGATGTGCGCCCACACTCCGGCAAAAATATTTTTAGAATCTATCAGGTCGATTATACCGAAATACCTAATTATTCATCAGATATTAAACATCAATCTACCAATCCAGCCATAACATTTGGTCCCGAAAAAGTAAAAGATGAGCTACTATTCACCAATAAAACCCTTTACGAGATTTACGATAACTACGGAAATATCATTTTTAAGGGCTTTGGCGACAAAATTAAATTGGAAGAACTTCAAAATGGATTGTATTACATCAATTACGACAATACAATGGGAAGTTTTCGTAAAAAATAAAGCTCCCTTTTTTTAAAACAAATCAAGAATGGTTTCCCCATTTTCCAGATCAAGAAAGTGAGCCTGCATGCCAACCAATTTTGCGGCTTGGTAGTTCGCATACATATCATCAATAAATAAAGTTTCTGATGCAACCAAACCTTCATTTTTAAGAAGCGTTGTATAAATAGTTGGATCTGGTTTTCTCAAGCCCATATTGTGAGAATAATAATCCTTTTCAAAAAAAT
Organism: Labilibaculum sp.; assembly: GCA_041554215.1. Taxonomy (GTDB): domain Bacteria; phylum Bacteroidota; class Bacteroidia; order Bacteroidales; family Marinifilaceae; genus Labilibaculum. Next base: position 3,010 of record JBFFMG010000222.1, on the reverse strand, counting down.
CGGAAAAACAAACACCATGAACTTCGCTTATCATCTTCAAATAAGCTTCGCAGTGAATTATATTTGTATTACTCAAGAGAAATATTCGATGGTTTTTTTTAAGCCGTTCCAACATCATTAAACGTTCATAAGGCAAATCTAAGAGCATCGAATTCCAGGCAATATCTATTTGCTCATCGCTTACTTCGGCCTCAATATGCACTCTTATTTCCGACCTAAACCGATCGGCACTTATCGTTCCTTTTTCCAAACGATCAAACAAACCATTGGTTTGATATTCTTTTTTTATTAAATCAGTATCAACTAAACCAATCTCTTTAAAACTTCTAACTGCCTGATTCGGATCAATATTAAGAAGTACACCTCCAAGGTCGAAAATAATATTTGGGATCGAATTGTATTTTTGCATAAAAAAACTTGTTTCAAATATTGAATAATTCAATACAAATATGTAACATTGCACTCGCAAAACAAAGGTAATAATATACTTTTACTGTCTTGTTTTCATCGGGCCTATAGCTCAGCTGGTTAGAGCACCTGACTCATAATCAGGGGGTCCATGGTTCAAGCCCATGTGGGCCCACCCCCTAGTAATAAAGCACTTACATCTATACGACGTAAGTGCTTTTTTTATAGTGTTGCACACGATTTGCACACAACTCGAATGAAATAGTAAATCCACTGCTAAAGTGGACGATTGGAAATTGGTCTTATCAATTCCTTGTGAAAAACTACCTCAAGCCCGGAAAATTGAACAATTCATTAAACGAATGAAAAGTAAAAAGTATATTCAATCACTAATTTCAGATCAGGAAAGAGTTAATTGCTTACTTAAAAACAATTGAGTCCTTGGTTCACCCCGATACTTCGGGGCATGTGGGCCCACCCCCAACAAAAACACCTAATCGTTTGATTAGGTGTTTTTTTTATGCCAAAATTATTATACTACTTCGAATTGCGTCGGTAAATATCTAAATCTTGTTGATTCGCTTCTAATGTATCCTTAAGCTCCTCAATAATATTGACGTACGATTCAATATCTGTCTTGGCATCTTCCAAATTAAGCAATTCAATCTTCGCCTCCTTTAGCTCCAAATAAGTCAATATTATATTATTATACATTCCAATATGTGAAGCACTGTCTTCTGCGAATTTGAAAGCAACTGCAACAACCCGTACACTTCACTTAGTCTTTCTGTTGACGATTTTCCGAATTTGTACATTTTTTAATTATTTATTGTTTTGTTTACTTTCATTTCATTTTCGAAGATTTTATTTAATAATAAATCATTTTAAAATAAAAATTATTTTTTGCACACACAAGCTCTTGTAATAATTATGAAATCTCAAATCTTATTTATTTCATCTTATTTAAAATACATTAACAGGCAAGTGAAACAAGGCAAATACACAGCTAAATATTAATAAATAAACACTTAAAGTCATTTAATATATATTTTAGGCTATTTTGTATTTAACTTTAACTGAAAAAAATAAATTGATTATTTATTTAACCGCTCTATCCCTTGCTATTGTTAGCGCAGACAATAAACAGAACATAAACAAGTGCACACTTTATATTTACAAGTAATGATTTATTAAAATTTATTTTATAAATTCACGACTGTTTTGTTAAACGAATATTTCTGGCCAGAAGAGTTCAATCAAAATAAATTGTGAAGAATAGATTGTGGGGATGAATAGTATTAACCATTTAAAATCATTTTTATGTCTGATCAACAAAACCTGTTGGACCTATTGGAAGAAATTAAGACTGTGCCCGAAGAGAAAATTATTTACTCTTTTCTGCCTTATGACATTTTCATCAACGAAGCAGAAGGATTGCATACTCGTGCTAGCTTAGATTTTGACTTGTTGAAGCAATACAACTTGACTTCAGAAAAAATTAATCGCTTGTTGGTGTGCACAGGAGCTTTACGTACAGCGCAATCGAACTGGATGGCAAAACAAACGGAAAAGAAAAAGGCTGTGGAAGCCTGGAATAACGAAGCACCAGAAATATTTAACTTTCGTGATGAAATGTTAGATCATCTCGAGTTTGCTTTACGCAATGATGAAGCTTCTTTGGAAGTATTGAAAAATATAAAAGAAGGAACATCAAGAGCAGATGTAATACAAGATTTAGCCAGTTTGGCTGTTTTAGGAAGAGAAAAGCTACAAGCTTTGACTGCTATAAAATACGACATCAGCTTGTTAGACCAGGCTACAGCAATGTCTGATCATATGGGCACATTATTAGGAGAGATTAACGGACGCATGTATTTCGAAGATGAGCTTAAATTGGTTCGTGACCAAGCCTATACGCTGTGCAAAGAAATTGTTGATGAAATAAGAAGCTACGGTAAGTTTGTATTTAGAAACAAACCCGAAAAGCAAAAAGCATACGCCAGCAAGTACCAACGCGAACGCGTTGCAGCATACCGAAGTCAAGTAAAAACTGAAGAAGAAACAACACTTGAAAATTAATTACCCACTTTTAACTACATACAACTAGGACTGACGAAGGGGAAACAGAAATGTTTCCCTTTTTTCATGTTCTGCTACAAAGCGAATTCCTTCTGTTAACTATTTTTGTATTTCTGCACACCATTTCTAGTAATCTGTTCGCTCCTACTCCTCATTTGTTACACAACGAATCTACTTCTGTGTGTAGCAGAAGAACTGACTAACTGTAGCAGAAGAGCTAACCAACTGTAGCAGAAGAACTATTTAGCTGTAGCAGAACATCAAAAGTATGTAGCAGAAGAACTAAGCAACTGTAGCAGAAATACATTTCACCTGTAGCAGAAGCACACTTCACCTGTAACAGAAGAGCTTTTGGATATAGCAGAAGCAATTTCCCTTTTAGCAGAAATGCAATACACCTGTAGCAGAAGTCCTCTTTTGATGTAGCAGACGAGCTATTGTGCGAACAGATGCACTTCCCGAGCGAAAAAATGATATTCCACAGCGAACAAAAAGCCAAAAGGCAAGAGTAGATGTGCGTTGT
>JBFFMG010000221.1:0-6558 GCA_041554215.1 Labilibaculum sp. | reverse complement strand
TTTGGCGGTCTGGACGAGACTCGAACTCGCGACCCCATGCGTGACAGGCATGTATTCTAACCAACTGAACTACCAAACCTTTTTTTGATTGCGATGCAAAGATAATGCAAGTTTTCTTACTTGCAATATCTGTCCGATTTTTTTTTGTGTGTAATTCTGTTTTTTGTTAGTAAAATAGCGGTTTTGAGCGTGTTATACTTGTAAAAAAAATGCGTTTTTTTTACAAAGATCTTTTCTTTTTCTGTAATCAACCTAAAGAAGCTGAAATTTACACTTCCATAAACTCTTTTTTCAGTATAGTTTGGATGTGCTGAAAAATCATTTGTAGAACCATGTTCAAGAATTAAGATACCATCTTCTTTGAGCAATTCGTTTTCGAATATCAATTCCGGGATTGTCTCCAATGATTTCATTTCAAATGGAGGATCTGCAAAAATCAAATCAAATTTTTGAGGAAAATTCCGAAGAAATCTAAAAACGTCAGATTTAACTGCTTGAATTTGCTCGAACTTTAGATCCTTGATGGTTTTTTGAATAAAAGAGAAGTGGTTGTAATTCTTTTCTACACACATCACCTTTTCTGCTCCTCTAGAAGCAAATTCATAGCTAATACCTCCTGTACCACTAAAAAGATCTAATACACTTAAATCTTCGAAATCAAGAAGGTTATTTAATACATTAAAAAGGTTTTCCTTGGCAAAATCAGTTGTTGGTCGAGCCTTAAAGTTTTTATCCGGAGATATTCTTCTTCCTTTATGTGTTCCACTTATTATTCGCACCTGGTTAAATTTAAAAGGTTAATGAATTGATTGTATTCCTTTTGAGGAATACTCTTATTTATTCTAAACTCCGACGGAAGTGATTTAACCTCAACCTGACCTAGGTATTTTTTTAGTAATAAAATTACTTTACTATCCTCCTGAACAGCTCCATCTACAATCAACTTACTTCTCTCATTATTCAACTTTTGATGTTTAAAAGTATTGAGAATATAATAAGCCAGATCAGAACTTGCGCTATATGGAAAAGTGTTAATGAAATGTTTCCCATTTCGATCAGGGATGATGATATGGAAAAAATAATTCTGTATGTTGAGAAAAACTGTCGGGTGATTCTCAGCAATTTTTTGATTCAAAGCTTCCTTGTAAAATGGCAGGCAATGATGATATAGCTTGCAATTTTCAAAGTGAGATTGAATAAATTCTTGAATGTTTTTAGGGAAAGAGAATACAATCCAAGATTTTAATTCAGGAAACTCATTCCATTCCAAGCATTCATCCTTTTCAAAACTGTGAGATAATTGAAAACTCTCAAAGGCGAAGTCCTCCGAAAAAAATTCAGTCGGAATAATTAGTACCTTATCAGAAATCCAAACTAGCGAAACATTCTTAAAACTCAAATTTAAAAGTTCATTGTTGCGAACTATTTCAATAAATGAATTGATTGGAATATTATCACTATTCTTTTTGAAAGGAATGAATTGATGTAAAGCAATACATTTTCTATTCTCGTTCAGTATAGAAAAAGAAAATACATCCAGACCAAGCTGGATGGATAGATTATATTCTTTTGTTTTGTTTTTATCAAATGATGAATCAACAAATACAAGGTCGTTCATGTAGAATTCTATTATTCCCAGTTACCTGCGTTATTGTTTGCTTCTTCTAGTGAACCAACCATTAGGCCTGGATATTTATTTAAACGAATACGATTACCATTTTCTTGAAGAATTTCTTCGCGATATTCATCCATAATATCAGCAAAAATATCCATGTTAGAAACTTTGGCTTCAAATACCTGAACTTTTACATTAGAACCTGTAACAAAAACGCCAGCACCTAATTTAAATTGAGTTTTTCCATTTGTATATGGAACAAATCGTAAATTCTCAATAGCATATTTTTTACCAAAAACGGTATCAAGAGCCGAAATCATAATTGTATCACGAGTGATGAACCCTTTTATAACAGCTTCTTTTTCAGTCATGCCAGCTTCAACTTGCTCATCGGTAAGAGAACCGATAGATTTAATTAAAGGCATAGAATCTGTTTTGATGAAACTTATTAAAGTGTCAAAACTTCCAGTATACTTACCATTAACATCTTTATAAGCACCTTCTGCTTTACGGATATCTTTCAACTGTTCAATAATTCTGTCGTATCTTTGATCTTTGATTTTACCAAATTTAATCGGTTTCATTATGCTTTGGTAACTTAAAAAGGCAAGTACAACAATAGCTATGGCAAGTAAGATTTGAAAGACTTTTTTCATTTTTATTCTTATTAGTTTGTAAGTTTGTCTGCAAATTTAAAAAAAAAATCTATTTGGCTATTTTTCTAGCCATTAAAATTATCAAAAAATGTTAAAAAATCATGTTGCCATACTGATTAATGAAAGTTTAAACTTCAATCCAACCGAAGATCAGCAAGGAGCAATTGATTGTTTGGCAGATTATGTAACTAATAATGATGAAGGTGGAATTTTTTTGTTAAAGGGTTATGCAGGTACAGGAAAAACTACTTTAGTGAGTGCTTTGGTGTCTGTTTTGGACAAAATGAAAATTAATTCGGTACTCCTCGCTCCAACGGGTAGGGCAGCAAAAGTTCTTTCTCATTATTCAAAAAAGTCAGCATATACGATCCATAAAAAAATTTATCGACAAAAATCACTTACCGATGATTTGGGCTTATTTCTTTTGGATCGAAATTTAACCAATAATACAGTTTTTTTAGTCGACGAAGCATCTATGATTTCAAACTATTCTTCCGAAGCATCGGTTTTTGGCTCGGGTAGATTATTAGATGATTTAATGCAATATGTTTTTTCTGGGAAAAATTGTCGGCTAATTTTGATTGGAGATACCGCGCAGCTACCTCCAATTGGGTTGGATATTAGTCCTGCGCTTGATCCGCATGAACTTGAGTCGTGTTATAATATGCCGGTAAAAGAGATAATTTTAACGCAAGTTGTTCGTCAAAATCAGGAGTCAGGAATTTTAATTAATGCAACCAATTTGAGAGGAATGCTTGCTGATGAACAAAGTGGGTATCCTGTTTTATTTACTAAAAATTATCCTGATACAAAGCGCATAGGAGGAGCTGAATTGATTGAAGAAATTACAAATTCTCATTATGAATATGGTTTAGAAGAAACTATCGTAATTAGTCGATCAAACAAGCGGGCAAATAAATTCAATCAGGGAATTCGAAATGCAGTTTTGTATCGCGAGGAAGAAATCTCTAGTGGGGATTATTTAATGGTGGTGAAGAATAATTATTTCTGGGCACAGGATGTTAAAGAAATGGATTTTATTGCCAATGGTGATATTGTAGAAATAGTACGGATACATAAGCACTTGGAAATGTATGGTTTTAGATATGCAGAGGTTACAATTCGGTTTCCTGATTACAAGGATGTTGAGTTAGATACCATGATTATGTTGGACACTCTGGACATCGAGACTGCATCTTTAGGATATGAGGAAAATAAAAAGCTGTTTTTTACTATTGCCGAAGATTATATGGATATTCCTTCTAAGAAAAAAAGATATGAGAAGGTGCGTGATAATAAGTTCTTTAATGCTTTACAAGTGAAGTTTTCGTATGCTGTTACATGCCACAAAGCACAAGGAGGGCAGTGGAAATCAGTATTTGTTGATCAGGGATACTTAACCGATGAGTTGCTAACACCAGAATATTACCGCTGGCTTTATACAGCGGTAACTCGTGCTACCGAAAAATTGTTTCTTGTTAATTTTAAAAAGGAATTCTTTCCTGATGAGAATGAGATTTAAAGCTCAAGACCGATAATCAGAATATCGTCGGTTTGTTCATTGTTTTCTTTCCAACTCTCAAACCAATTGAAAATATCCGATTTTTGCAGGTTGATCGATTTTGATTGAATCGTCAGTAGTTTATCGTGAAATTGTTTCTTTTTAAGTGTTTTAAGCTGTTGTCCACCCAATTGATCAGTAATCCCATCTGTATACAAGAAAACTCTGTCACCAGCTTGGGTTTCTATTTTTTTAGTTGTGAATTCAGCGAATTCAGATTCCTTGCCAATAGAATTCCGATCACCTTGAATTTCATAAAGGGAATATTCATCGTTACTCTCTTTAGCTTCGATTAATTCATTGTCACATTTTAAGGGCTGCGAATTTTTCCTGATCAAAACGAGTGATCTTTTTGCTCCTACAAATTCCAAGATGTGCTCTTGTGGGTAAATAGAGCAAAAAATGCCATCCATGCCATCATACTGAGTATAAGTGTCACCAGATGTATTCAGAATGCGACTAAACTTTTGACTTAATAGAGGGAAAACATGTTCTGCACTAACTTCATTTCCATTTTGGGAAAGAGTATGCAGTTCCATTTGTCCCATAACAGTTAGCATAGCTGCAGGAACTCCATGGCCGGTACAATCAAATAAACCGATGTTTTTTTTGTGGAAATTCTGTTGAATCCAATAAAAGTCACCACTAACAACGTGTTTAGGTAGGTTGATAATAAAGGATTTGGAGAATAATCGCCTAAAATTTTCAGCATCAGGAAGAATCGATCTTTGAATTCTACCTGCATGAATCATACCTTGATGAATGTCGTAGTATGATTTGTATTTTGATATTTCTTGCTTTTGTTCATTGATTTGAAATGCAATTAATACTTTGGTTTGCAGTTCAGTAAAATCAATAGGCTTTTTTACGTAATCTTGTGCGCCTAAACTCAGGGTAGCCTTAATGGATTCCATTTCAGTTTTGGCAGAGACCATTATAACCGGAATTTCCCGCAGTCTCTCATTTGCTTGCATTTTCTCGAGAACTTCAATACCATCCATTACAGGCATCATAATGTCAAGAAGAATCACATCGGGAATGTTGTCGTTCAGCCAGTCAAGAGCTTGCTGACCACCATCCTTAGAGATGACAGTATAATCGCGTCTAAAATATGCTTCAATTAATTTATTATTAATTGGAGAATCGTCAACAGATAGAATGGTTTTTTTGTTATCCATAATGAGTAAAAAGTATAGGGTAGCCTAAAACTACCCTAAAAATATCAGTTTAATTTCAAAGAGCTAATAATTCCTTGAATTTTTTTATTCGCCTTTTCTTCGGTAGCGTAAAAATCTTCAATAGAGGCAAGAGTTTCACGTACTTCGAAATAATATTTAATTTTTGGTTCTGTTCCCGATGGACGAACAGAAATTTTAGTGCCATCTTCCAGATAAAATTGAAGAACATCAGCAGTTGTTTCAAAATCCAATGCAGTTTCTTCTCCAGTTACTGGGTTGGTGGCTATTCTTGTCGAATAATCTTTAACCAAGACTAAAGTTGATCCATTAATTTCTTTCGGACGATTGTAACGATAGTCGTACATTAATTTTTCAATTTCCTGTGCGCCTTGAAGTCCTTCTCGAACGATATAAATCATTTTCTCTTTAGAATAACCGTATTCTACATAAATATCTTTAAGGATATCGAATACATTTTTTCCTTGATCTTTAGCCCAAGCAGCAATTTCTGCCATTATGCTACAGGATGATACAGCATCTTTATCACGAGTAAAATCTCCTGGCATATATCCAAATGATTCCTCGCCACCACCGATATAGTTTTTTTCTGGATTTTTTCTGATTACATCAGCAATCCATTTAAAACCTGTGTAAGCATCAAAACATTGTACGTTATTTTGTTCTGCTACATCCTTGAATAATTCTGTCGTAACAATGGTTTTTACCACATAATCGTTACCAGTTAAAAGCCCAAGTTCTTTTCTTCTTTTAATTAAGTAGTAATTAAAAATAAGAGCAGTCTGATTGCCGTTTACAATTTCCCATTCTCCTTTGTCATTTGTAGCAGCAATACCCAAACGGTCACCATCGGGGTCACATGCCATTACCAAATCAGCATTAACTTCCTTGGCTTTATCTATGGCCATTTTTAAAGCTTCCGGTTCTTCTGGATTTGCCGACCAAACAGTTGGGAAGTTGCCATCCACAACATCTTGTTCTGGAATATGAATTACGTTCTCGAAGCCATAATTTTTTAGCGAAGCAGGAACTAGTTTTACTGTTGTTCCATGTAAAGGAGTAAAAACAATTTTTAAATCTTTTTGATTTTTGATTGCTTCTGGTGAAAGGCTTAATGTTTTAACTACATCCAAATAAAGTTGATCCATTTCTTCACCCAGAACTTCGATTAGAGCAGGATTTCCTTCAAATTTTATTTCTTCTAGCTTTACAGCTTTAACTTCGTCGATAACATTTTTATCATGTGGAATAACCAACTGAGAACCATCTTCCCAATAAGCTTTATATCCATTGTATTCTTTCGGATTGTGTGATGCAGTAATGATAACACCCGATTGGCAACCTAAATGACGAATTGCAAAAGACATCTCTGGTGTTGGTCTTAAATCTTCAAAAATATATGCTTTAATACCATTTGCCGAGAAAATGTTAGCAACAGTATCAGAGTATAATTTGCTATTGTTACGACAATCGTAGCCAATGCAAACGGAAAGATTTTCTTGTCCTGCAAATGCTTTATTAATATAGTTG
>JBFFMG010000220.1:0-6607 GCA_041554215.1 Labilibaculum sp. | reverse complement strand
CATTTGAAGATATGTTAGTTCCAGTTGAAAACTTATTAGGCAAAGAGGGCGAAGGGTTTAAGATTGCCCTAGCTAACTTAGATGTTGGTCGTATCGGAATTGCAGCGCAGGCTTTAGGTATTGCAGAAGCAGCATATCGTGAAGGTCTTGCATATGCTAAGGAACGTCGTCAGTTTGGTAAGGCAATTATAAAATTCCCTGCAGTTTACGAAATGTTGACCAATATGGAGGCGAAGTTGAATGCTTCTCGTTCGATGTTGTATGAAACATGTCGTATGGTTGATGTTTACAAATGTTACTATCATATTTCTCAGGATCGTTCTTTAGATAAGGATGAGAGAAATGAGATGAAGAAGTATCAAAAAATTGCTGATGTATTAACCCCAATGTTGAAGTTATTTGCATCGGAGTATTGTAACGAAATTGCTTACGATTCATTGCAAATTCACGCTGGTTCGGGTTATATGAAAGATTACCCAATTGAGCGTTTGGTACGTGATGCTCGTATAACGAATATTTACGAAGGAACATCTCAATTACAAGTTGTAGCAGCAGTTCGTGGTGTAACTACAGGTCAGTATCTAGCTCATATTAAAGATTACGAAGCTTCTGAATTAAATCCACAATTGGAGTACATCAGAACTATGCTTAAAGGCATGACTGAGCAATACGAAAAGGCTGTTGTTAAGGTTAGTGAGATTAATGCAACTGCAGATCATAACGATTTTATGGATTTCCATGCGCGTCGTTTGGTTGAAATGGCTGGGTATATTATTATGGGATATCTTACTTTATTGGATACAACCCGTAACGATAAATATCAAGAATCTTGTGAAGTTTATGTGAAAATGGGAAAATCAGTTTGTGCTGGTCACCTTGATTACATTCAAAACTCAGACTTAAAAGACTTGGGTATTTTCAAAAAATAATACCTAAACTAATTATAGATAACGGAAGTTCCTTAAAATAGGAACTTCCGTTTTTTTTTAATTCTATAAAGCGTAATGATTATTTGTAACTTATACTTATTGAACTCAATGTTAACTCATCGTTAAGTCGAATTTAACGTTTATTTAAAATGTTTATAGGTGTGACTTGGAAGAAAGGAATTAGTTTTGCCGTCAGATATTAAGAAAATATGTCGACTTAGTTGCAAAATAATTACATACTACTAAAACAAACCAAATGAATGGGAAAAAATTATTAATTGGTGCTATTGCATTATTTATAGCTTTTACTGCTGCAGCACAGGATAAAACAGACTTTACTCCATCAGGAGAAGCGAATGGAAAAGTATTCTTTAACTATCATTACGATATGTCAAAAGGAACAGAAAAAGAAAGTAGTTTCGAAATTAAAAGAGCTTATTTTGGGTACGATTATAATATTGCAAAAGGATTAAAAGCAAGTATCACCCTTGATGTGGATAAAAATGATGGAGGTAGTGATTATACAGCATTTCTTAAAAAAGCTCAATTAGAATGGAAAGCTTCTTCAGCAGTAAAAATATCCTTAGGTATGATTAGTACTGTTCAGTTTTCTGAGCAGGAAAAATTTTGGGGATATCGTTATATCATGAAATCATTTAATGATGAGTATGGTTTTGGATCGAGTGCAGATATTGGAATTAACGCCAATTTTAAATTAAATGATGCATTCTCTGCAAATGCTTTTATTATTAATGGTGAAGGATACAAAAAAGTGCAGGATGATGATGGAAAACAAAGAGTAGGAGCAAGTCTTATCTATCAGAATAAGGGATTGATTGCAAAAGTATACGGTGATGTAAATTCAGCTAAAGTAGCTGTTGTTGGAGGAACGGAAAAAGATGTTACGGTAACCGCTTTAGCTACTTTTGTTGGTTATAAATTTTCTGAGAAATTTAGATTGGCTGCAGAATATAACCAACTAATAAATGGGACTAAATATTCAAGTGCTTCAGATAATCACGATTTAGAAGGTGTGTCGATTTATTCAACTTATACTTTTGATAAGAAATGGGAAGTTTTTGGAAGATATGATAACCTAACTTCGAATACTCTGGAAGGAGAGACTGAAAAGTGGAATTTATCGAAAAATGGTTGTGCAATTACTGCGGGTGTTCAGTATGCACCAGTAAATGGTGTTAAAATGGCTCTAAACTATCAGGGATTTATGAAAAAGGATTCTGCATTGGAAGACAACTCGATGGTATACGTAAACTTTGAGTTCAAATTCTAAGAGTAGAGATAGATATTATGATATTGAAAGACTGCCCCTGGGTGGTCTTTTTTTTTATGCGTTAAATTAATCAGGTATTTTTTAGTTGTCATATAACATATTTGTTAAATTTATGTTTCTAAAAAAAAACGAGAACTAATCTGGAAACAATCCCTAATATGAAAAAACACTACTTATTAACTTTCTGTTTTTCACTTGTTACAATAAGTTTAATGTCTCAAGACATTAAAGATTTAAAATTAAGAGCCGAAAATGGATCGATACAAATGGCCACCGATGACGGTCAGTTTAAATTTGGAATAGGAGGTCGCATATTTATAGATGCAGCTGGTTATTTTGATGATAAAACAGATTTGGGAAGTGGCAGCGAAATTAGAGATATTCGCTTGCTTTTTAAAGCAACAGTTTGGAAAAACTGGGATGCAAAAATAAACATTGGCTTTGATGGTGGCGCAGTTTCACTTAAGGATGTATTTCTGCAATATAATATTAATAAGAATAGCTTTTTTAGAGCAGGGAATTTTTTGGAACCATTTGGAATTGAACAGACCGAAAGTTCTAAAACAATTAAGTTTATGAATGTTTCGAGCACCGCAGAAGCATTCAGACCAGGGCGTAATTTAGGCGTTTCTTATGACAGATGGGGAAAGAGTTATTATTGGGCTCTTGGCTTGTTTGGTAGTGATGTAAATAATACCGTAAGCAATCAAGACGAGGATTTTGGCATAACATCCAGATTTGTTATTTCTCCTTTTCACACAGAAAAGATATTGCATATCGGTTTGTCAGGTACGTATCGTTCTGTAAATACAATTACAGAAAATGTGGAAAATAGAGATTATGGGTCTATTAAAAATAATGGGTCGGTAAGATATCGTTCAAGAGCAGCAACGCATATTGAAGGACGTCGATTCATAGATGCAACTGTTGAAGATGCAAAGTCTCAACTAAAGTATGGTATTGAATTAATAACAGCTGATGGTCCTGTTTCTTTGCAAGCTGAGTATATTAAAACAAAAGTGAATGTTGATATGCCGGGCTCGTATGCAAGTTATAATTTTATTGAGAAGTATAAGGCGAATGGTTACTATGCGCAATTGGCTTGGCTCATAAAAGGTGGAAATTATAAGTATAAAATGAAGACGGCTCGTTTGATAAAACCAGGTCCTGGATCTTTAGAATTACTTGCGCGCTATAATAGAACCAATTTAAACGATGAGGATTCTTATATAATGGGTGGAGAACAAAAAGATTTTAGTTTAGGATGTACTTGGTATGTAAACCACAATGTGTTGATGAAATTGAATTTTACGAATGTTGATTTGGATGAAAATGCATTAAATGGGGAAGAGAATTTTAACATGATTCAAACTCGTTTGCAGTTTTCGTTTTAAGAAACATGAGAATAAAAAGAAAATAAGGATGCTGTCTGTAATGGGCAGCATTTTTTGCATGTTTAAGTGTTGTGTGTAACATGTTTTTATAGCAAAGTTTCCAATTGTCCACCACTTTTCACTATCCTGAAGAATGGGACAAAATAGTACTGGAGGGAGCCGTTTAAACACCGGAGAACTCAAAATAAATGCCGGAGAAGTGCTCAATATTGGTGGAGGACTACAATATATTGCCAGAGGGATACAAAATAACAGCGGAGAAGGGGGTAAATGTTCTGCGGGATAGTAGAATTAGGCCTTTCAGCTGTCTTCTCCTAAAATAGCTGCATAGCTTATCCTTAATTTCTGCAATACTCACTATTTCGGATAAGATTGTGAAATGGTAATCGATATTATCTGTTTATATTTGTAGCATGGACAAAGAAAAAGCTGAACAGGAGAAACAGTTTATACGAAAAATTTTCATTGAGGAAATAGGTCGTTTGCAAAAAGAAGGATTCTATTTTTTCTCATTTATCATGATGGGACAAGCCATTGAAGCATTGGGTTGTTTTTTAGATAATAAACCACTAAAAGCCAAAGCTCAATCATCAAAGCGTTTTTCTAAATCATTAAATATATTAATGGGGAATGATTATCGTGTAGTCAATAAAGATTTTTGGTTGTACGACAGACTTCGAAATCAGTTAACTCATTCATTTGTTCCCAGCAAATCATTACTGCTTTGTTCCCGAAAAAATCAACCAGAAGATGCAGAACATTTAGATTTTTTAGATGAAAGATTGGTTTTGGTTGCCGAAGATATGTATGACGATTTGGTGAAAGGTTGCGAAAAACTGTTTGGAATGATTGATAGAGGGAAAGTTCCTTTGAAAAATATTGCCGCATCACCACAAGAATTAGGCATTTTATAAAATCAGAAAATATGATTCAAAAAATTGTAATGATTGGTGCAGGTAATTTAGCGACTCAGCTGTCACTTGCTCTTCATGAAAATGGAATTGAGATTTTACAGGTGTACAGCAGAACTATTGAATCTGCGAAAGCATTGGCTTTAATGGTGAATGCTTCTTTTACAAACTCAATTAAAGATATTGAAAGAGAAGCTGATTTGTGCATTTTTGCGTTAAGCGATAAGGCATTGCTGCCAATTCTTGATGAATTATTGGTTCCAATAGGAAAGGTTGTGCATACAGCAGGTAGTATTCCTGTTGATATTTTTGAAAATTACACTGAAAACCACGGCGTTTTTTATCCTTTGCAAACTTTCTCGAAGGAACGTAAGATCGATTTCTCGGATATTCCTATTTGCATTGAGTCAAACAATATGGATTTTCAAGCTGATTTGATTGCATTAGCACAGCGAATATCAAAAAGTATTCATTTAATTAATTCAGAACAGCGCAAGCAATTGCATTTGGCTGCGGTTTTCACTTGCAATTTTACGAATCATATGTATTGCATTGGGCAAAAATTGCTGGAGGAAAAAGATGTTGATTTTGAATTGTTAAAACCTTTGATTGCAGAGACGGCACAAAAAGTATTGCAATTGGATCCAATATATGCTCAAACTGGTCCTGCTGTTCGTTTCGATGAGGAAATTATGAGTTCTCATGAGAAGGCACTAAAATACACTCCTGATTTTCAAAAATTGTATAGATTTGTGAGTAAAAGCATTTATAAAATGCATAAAAATAAATAAGTAAATTTGTTGTATTTCGAAGAAGAAAATGAGAAGTAGAATATTATTTTTCTCACATCTCAAATCTTGTTTCTCAATTCTAAATAAAATGGCGTTTTTTAAGGAAGATTTAATGAAAGTTTCTGCATTTATTTTCGATGTGGATGGAGTTCTTTCAAATGAGTGTATTGTTATCGATTCATCGGGAGAAATGTTGCGGACAGCAAATACAAAGGATGGTTATGCCATTCAGTATGCTGTTAAAAAAGGCTATCCTGTCGCAATTATAACTGGTGGAGTTTCCGATGCGGTTGAAAAACGTTACCGAGGTCTTGGTGTGAAAGATATTTACATGGGATCGAAAAATAAAATTAAAGATTTTGAAGATTTCATTAAGAAGCACGACTTAAATCCTGACCATATTATGTATATGGGAGATGATTTGCCAGATTATGAGGTGATGAAAAGGATTGGAGTGCCAACCTGCCCGTGTAATGCAGTCGAGCAAATTAAAGCTATTTCCAATTACATTTCAGATAAGGAGGGTGGTTATGGTTGTGTTCGTGATGTTATTGAACAAGTTCTTAGAGCACATAGCAAGTGGCTCGAGGCCGATACAAATATTCAAAGTATATAAAATAATAGGTGTTAGATAGGAGATTGTAGGCATTAGATTCATTATGATTTCTAGCATTTAAAATGTTCATCTCAAATCTGTTTTCTCAAAACTCAAATTTCAAAAGAATGAATAGTTATCTGAAATTGATCCGCTTACCTAATCTGATTATTATTGCATTTACCCAGTATGTGATGCGATACTTTATAATTCAGCCTATATTGGAGATAAATAACATTAAACTTCAGTTATCTGATTTGGATTTTGCTATTTTGGTTCTTGCAACTGTTTTTATGGCTGCAGCAGGTTATATTATTAATGATTATTTTGATACCAAGGCTGATCGAATCAATAAAAAGGATGTTATCGTGGGGCGAAAGATTACACGAAGAATAGCCTTATTTTTGCAACAAATAGTGGCTGCAATATCAGTTTTACTTGGAGGCTATGTGTCGTATAAAATTGGTCACTGGCAATTTGTGTTCATCTTTTTTATGGGTGGTGGATTACTCTGGTTTTATTCAACTTCTTATAAATATTATTTTTTATTAGGTAGTTTTTTAATGGCATTGGTTGTGGCTGCAGTTCCATTTTTAGTGGTTGTTTATGAAATTCCACCGCTTACTAAAACATATTCGGAAGTGTTAATTTCCTCTAAAACTAATTTTAATTATTTACTGTATTGGGTCGGAGCCT
>JBFFMG010000219.1:0-6627 GCA_041554215.1 Labilibaculum sp. | reverse complement strand
CTATGCGGGAACTTTAGTATCAAGTTCTAAATTTAGACAAAAAAAACTGTCCCGATAACTCAGGACAGTTTATATTATTTTAAGATTTCCCATTCGTAACCATCTTTAGTGTCTTTTACAACAATACCCAAATTGGTTAATTCATCTCGTATTTTATCGGCGGTAGCCCAATCCTTATTCTTTTTGGCCTCATCACGGGTTGAAAGTAATAAACGAACTACTTTATCTAGTATTTCGTTATCTCCAGCTCCTTCATCTCCTTCAGTCTTCAAGCCCAACACATCAAATACCAATTTGTGATACAAATCTTTCAAACCGGCAAGATCGTCAGCTGTAATACTCTCCTTACCCGCAGCCAATGAGTTTATCATTTTTACACCATCAAACAAATGAGCAATTAATATTGGCGTATTAAAATCATCATTTAAAGCTTCGTAACACTTTGTCTTTAAAACTTCTACAGAGCTTGAAGAAGAATCTGATGCTTTTATTTTATCAATGGTTCCAATAGCAGTAGTCAAGCGTTTAAATCCTTTTTCTGCTGCCTGAAGCGCATCGTTCGAAAAATCTAATGGACTGCGATAATGAGCCTGCAGTATGAAAAAACGAACAGTCATTGGACTATATGCCTGATCCAACACATCATTTTCACCCGAAAACATTGATGATAAATTCACATAGTTTCCTAATGATTTACCCATCTTCTGCCCATTAATGGTGATCATGTTGTTGTGCATCCAATACTTAACCGCTTCGTGACCATGAGCTCCTGTTGATTGAGCAATTTCACATTCGTGGTGAGGAAATTGCAAATCCAATCCACCTCCGTGGATATCAAATTCGGCTCCCAGGTATTTCTGACTCATTGCCGAACACTCCAAGTGCCATCCAGGAAATCCATCACTCCATTTCGAAGGCCATCTCATAATGTGCTCTGGCATTGCTTTTTTCCAAAGGGCAAAATCAAAACTATTCTTTTTCTCGCTTTGCCCATCTAAATCGCGAGTATTCGAAATTAATTCTTCTATTTTTCTTCCTGACAACTTCCCGTAGTCATATTTTTCGCTGTATGCTTTTACATCAAAATATACAGAACCATTACTTTCGTAGGCAAATCCATTTGCAAGCAATTTATCAATTACCTCCATTTGTTCAATAATATGTCCTGATGCACGCGGCTCAATACTTGGCTTCAATACATTCAAATCTTCCATATCACTGTGATATCGATCAGTAAAAAACTGCACAACCTCCATTGGTTCAAGCTGTTCTAGGCGAGCTTTTTTCGCAATTTTATCTTCGCCTTCATCTGCATCATTCACCAAATGTCCTACATCAGTAATATTTCGAACATAACGAACCTTATAGCCTAAATGAGATAAATAACGAAATACAACATCGAATGTGATTGCTGGTCGGGAATGACCTAAGTGAGCTTCACCATATACTGTAGGACCACATACATACAACCCAACATGGGGCGCACTAATGGGTACGAACAATTCTTTTTTACGACTTAGTGTATTATAAATGAACAACTTGTTTTCCATAACTGTAATATAATCGAAATTCTATTGGGTGTGTAAAATTATAAAAAATAATTGCTCGCCATAAAATATCTTGCTATTAACTTTATAATTCTGATAGATAGCCCCAATTTTATAACTATTTTAAAGCGAATTCCACGCAAATATGATTATTTCTTCAAGACTAAAATCAACTAATTAATCATTATTATCACAATGTTTTATTCATAATCTATACTTTTTATTGTCTATATAGATTCCTTCACTATCTTTGTGTCATAAAATATTCTATCCAATATCCTTATTTGCGATTACCGTCATCAGCAATATTAGTAGAATACATTCACCTTCCTCTTTGAATGTAAAGGAAATTCAACAAAGAAAACAACAATAAAAATTAATAAGAAATAGATCCACGTTAAATAAAATAATCGCAGAGCATAGAGAGTTAATAAAAACTTAAAAATGTATTATTAATTATTACATTCAAAATACATTTTTTATTCTTACTTTAATCTATGAACTCATACAGGATCAATTCAATAGTAGAATTACAAAAATAAAGAAATGTCAAAAAAAAATAAAAAAGAACATAAAAAAGAAAGCCCAAAATATAACCGTCAAATTTTATCAAAACTAATTGATGGAATATTTGCTCAAAATCCAACAAAAACGCTCAATTACAAACAAATTGCAAGCGAATTAGGAATTAAAGATATGGGAACTAAACAACTCGTAGTCGTAATTCTTAGCGAAATGGTTGATTTAGATGCTTTGAGCGAAATCTCGACAGGGAAATACAAATTAAAATCCCGAATTGGAAATATTACTGGAACAGTAGACATGACAGCTCGTGGATCCGCATTTATTGTTTCCGATGAAATTGAAGAAGATGTTTTTGTATCGCAGGGAAATCTGAATCGCGCTTTGCATGGCGATATCGTTAAAGTTGCTTTGTATGCACGCAAAAAAAGCAAGCAACCCGAAGGCGAAGTTGTTGAAATCGTTAAAAGGAAAAAAACAACTTTCGTTGGAATTGTTGATGTCTCAAAGAACTATGCATTCCTGGTTTCCTCGGGAAGACAAATGCCTTACGATATATTTATTCCATTGGCTAAACTGAATGGAGCTCAAAATGGCGATAAAGCCATTGCACAAATAACCGAGTGGCCAAAAAAATCAAAAAATCCAGTTGGTCAAATTACAACCGTATTAGGTAAGCCCGGTGATAACAATACCGAAATGCACGCTATACTTGCAGAGTATGATTTGCCTCATATTTTCCCGGAAAATGTTAACGAAGCAGCTGAGGAAATATCTGATGTAATAACAAAAGAAGAAATTGCTCTTCGAAGAGATTTCAGAGACGTGACTACCTTCACTATTGATCCGCACGATGCGAAAGATTTTGACGATGCCTTATCGATTCGAGCTCTTGAGAATGGAAATTGGGAAATTGGTGTTCATATTGCGGATGTTACGCACTACGTAAGAAAAGGGAGTATTATTGAGCAAGAAGCATACGACAGAGCAACTTCTGTTTATTTGGTCGACAGAGTAGTACCAATGTTACCGGAACGTTTATCGAACGGACTTTGTTCATTAAGACCAAATGAAGAGAAATTAACTTTTTCTGCTGTATTCGAAATGGATGACAAAGCAGATGTTCTGAATACCTGGATTGGTAAAACCGTTATTAATTCGAATCGACGATTTACCTATGAAGAAGCTCAGGAAATTATTGAAACTGGTGAGGGAGATTTCAAAGAAGATGTTCTTACACTTGATACACTAGCCAAACTTCTTCGTAAAAGAAGATTTAAAAAAGGCGCAATTGATTTTGACCGTTTCGAAGTAAAATTCGAAATTGACGAAACAGGAAAACCAACACGTGTATTTTTTAAAGAATCAAAAGATTCGAATAAATTAATTGAAGAATTCATGCTTCTTGCAAACAAACGTGTTGCCGAAGTAGTGGGCCGAGTACCAAAAGGAAAAACTGCAAAAACATTTGTATATCGAACTCACGATCAGCCAAATCCTGAAAAATTAAATACATTTAATAAATTCATTCAGAAGTTTGGATATAGTCTTAAAACTACAAACCCTGAAGCGATATCATCTTCATTAAATACCTTACTGCACGATGTTAAGGGTGAGAACATTCAAAATTTAGTTGAGACCTTGGCTATTCGCTCCATGGCAAAAGCTGAATATTCTACAGTAAATATTGGTCATTACGGATTGCATTTTGATCATTACTCTCACTTTACATCACCAATTAGAAGATATCCCGATATGATGGCTCACAGATTATTGGAGAAATATTTTTCGGGTGCTAAATCGGTGAATAAGGATAAATACGAGGAGTATTGTCAACACTGCAGTGAAATGGAACAAAAGGCAGCACAAGCCGAAAGAGCATCTATAAAATACAAGCAGGTCGAGTTTATGCAAGAGCATCTTGGTCAAGAATTTGTTGGAACCATATCGGGTGTAACCGAATGGGGTTTTTACGTAGAATTGGATGAAAACAAATGCGAAGGAATGGTTTCTATTCGAGAATTGGAAGATGATTTCTACGAATTCGACGAAGACAACTATTGTATTGTTGGACGAAATCATCGTAAAATTTATCAACTAGGCGATAAGGTAGAAATTATAGTCGCCAAAGCTAATTTAGTTGCTAAGCAACTTGATTTCGTTTTAGCTGATTCTGCGAAAAAAATATAATCATTAGATTATTAAAGAAAAGCTAGGTCGGATTTCAGGTTTGAAATCCGACCTTTTTCTTTTGTTAATCAGTAAATTAGATTGCTTTTATTAATAAATCATAAAATGAGGGGCATCATTTCATTCATCCACTCTTTTTATGTAATTTTGATTGAAACCAATATACACTAACAAAGGTCAGGTTACGAATGAAGAAGATTTTAATAATTGATGATGATCCAACTATATGCATGATGCTTCAAGGTTTACTGAAGCGTAAAAACTTTGATGCCGACACAGTATTTTCTGCTGGAGAAGCATTAAAAAGGTTAGAGAACAATCAATTTGACCTTGTTTTAAGTGATTTCCGCTTGCCTGATTTTGATGGATTGGATCTTCTTCAGAAAATTAAATCCATGCATCCTCAGGTTCCGGTTATTATTATGACTTCTTATGCTGATATAAGAACTGCTGTGAATGCAATTAAAATGGGCGCATTCGAATATGTAACCAAACCTCTTAATCCTGATGAGATTCTGTTACTCATCAATTCGGCATTAGAGAAAGCGGAGGATGCGAATAATTCGAAAAAATCTAAAGAGAAAAAGAAAAAAGAAGAGATTGAATTTGTTCGTGGAAACAGTTCCAATTCTTTACAAATTGACCAATACATTAAATTGGTTGCACCTACCGATATGTCTGTTATTATTGAAGGTGAAAGTGGTACAGGAAAGGAAATTGCTGCACGCCGAATTCACTTCGACAGCAAGAGAAAAAAGAAAGCTTTTGTTGCTGTAGATTGCGGTGCCTTATCAACAGATTTGGCTGGAAGCGAACTTTTCGGTCATATAAAAGGCTCATTTACCGGAGCCATAAACGATAAAGAAGGACAATTTGAATCTGCCCAAGGAGGCACCTTGTTTTTAGATGAAATAGGAAATTTATCCTATGAAATTCAAATGAAGTTATTAAGAGCTTTGCAAGAACGAAAAGTTAGACGAATTGGCAGCAATAAAGACATTGATGTTGATGTTCGCATTGTGGTTGCAACCAATGAAGACCTTTCTGTATCAGTAAACAAAGGAGATTTTAGAGAAGATCTTTATCATCGTTTAAACGAATTTAAAATTACTGTTCCTTCTTTGCGAAACAGAATTGAGGACATCGAACTATTTGCGAATTACTTTCTTGAATTATCTAATAATGAGCTAAATAAAGACATTTCTGGCTTCAGTTCTGAAGTTCTGGATAAATTCAAATCTTACTCATGGCCTGGCAACTTAAGAGAACTTCGAAATGTAATCCGAAGATCTGTTTTATTGAGTCCTGAAAAGCAAGTCGAGTTAATTAGTCTGCCCAATGAAATCTTAAATGATACCTTAAGCAATAATTATATTGTGGAAGGTTCTAATCTTAAACTAATTCAAGCCGCGAATGAAAAGGAGTTAATTGTATCAACCCTCCGAAAAGTAAACTATAACAAATCGAAGGCAGCTAGATTACTTAATATCGACAGAAAAACTTTATACAATAAGATTAAACAATACGGAATCGATATTTAAATTCGTTTAGGCTAGCATTTCATTCTTAATTGATGAAATTGCCAGTTCTGAATTTGCAGTAACCGCCTCAATCAATTCACTTAACTCTTCGTGATTGATCACCGCATTTTTCTCTTTATGAAGAATGGATTCCAATTGGGTTAAAACAGGAACCACATTAACTACTCGTAACTGATTAAAAGAAGAAAGCATTTTATGGGCAATTTCGCCAATTGCCTGATAATTCTTATCCGTTAAGGCATTATTTAGCAATCCAATATTTTCGTGTGCCGAGATAATAAATTGTTCCAAAATCTGATTCTCTAGATCCTTATCGTCAGAGGTAAATTGCTTAATTTGAGATAAGTCAAAAAGCTCATTCGATTTTTTTTCTTCAGCACTATTCCGTTCAAGATTTTTTTCTTCTTTCCCCTTAGAAAGTAATTCCAGGAGCATATTAATTAAAATAGCCTCATCGAATGGTTTCACAAGACAGTCAGTCATTCCTGATTGTATATACTTATCTAAATCAGACTCTCTAACATTTGCAGTTAAGGCAATAATTGGAATTCTTGAATTTTCATTTTGTTTCAATTTTCTAATATTCTTACACAATTCAATTCCCCCCATTTCTGGCATATGAATATCTGTTAGAATCAAATCGTAATCTTTCTGCCGAATTAAATCATAAGCCTTAGAACCATCTTCAACAAAATCCGCTTGTAGTTTCCAACTTGCAAAAATGGTTTTAATCAATAGTAAACTATAAGGATCATCATCGGCCACTAAAAAGAACATTTCCCTTAAGTAATTAGGAATTTGAACCTCTTTAATTCCATTATATTCTG
>JBFFMG010000218.1:0-6642 GCA_041554215.1 Labilibaculum sp. | reverse complement strand
GCTGATATTTCGAAAGGTGCCACGATTCAATACAAATTGTCGGATAAGCCAAATACCAGATGGGGAACCACAGTTGTTCCTCCTTCATTTGAGTAAAAAGTAACTTTGACATCAACATCACATTTGTATAACTGATCAACTAAGAATTTTGTCGTTTTAATTTGCTGTTATAATCACGAAAATTGAGCTTGTGTAGAAATTATTGGTTTGCATAATGGCCTTTTTAACAAAAACTAATTGGTTGGAAGTAGATTGGCCAATTGAATTTATCACTTCAAAATCAGTTTCTATTGATTTGCCTTTTAGCGATTCATTAAAATAACTTTTAAAGATTAAGGTTATTGTATTAAGCATAAGTTTGTTAGGTTATGGGTTGAAAGATTTCAAAGTGCTTCTTAACAATTAATTAGAATTACCTCTAATTAATTGTTAATTTTACTCATAATATTACTTTTGAATTACCAATTAAGATAAGCCTAGTGGACGAGATTAATCTTTGGAATAATATTCAAAAAGGAGACATGAAGGCCTTGAACAGACTTCATGGAATCTACTTTCACCAAATGTGTTTGTTTGCATTAAAAACAGTTCACGATGATCAATTGGTTGAGAATATCGTTTCCGACTGTTTTATCAAATTATGGGAAAACCGTAAAAAGATTGAAATTAAAACATCTCTGAAATCCTATTTATATCGAATTCTTCGAAATCAGATTATCGATCACTATAGAGGCAGACAGGAAAAAGCCGAACTGGTAGATGAGTTTCCCGATATTCCTGCAGAAGTTGATTTTGATGAACAGCAACGCTATGCCAAACTCTACCAGTCGATATCAAAATTACCGGAACAGAGGAAACAAATTTTAGAGCTGGCTGTTTTTGAATCTTTAACTTATCAGGAAATTGCCGATAAACTGGGTATCTCAAAAAATACGGTTAAAACGCAAATGGCAAGAGCCTATCGTTTTTTAAAAGAATCACTTGATCCACGAGAATTTTATTTTTTCTGCTTACTTCGGAACAAAAAGATTTAGTGCCTTCATACTAACTCCAAATATAATTTGTGCGAGGAATTGGGGCATGGTCATTAAAATCAGTATTATTTAATTTTTTTTACTGTTCCTGTCACCCTCTTTGTCTGCTTTATTCGTCTTTCTAAATATAGAATAGTTAATTTTTATAGTAATAGTTTTGGTTAGGTATTAAAGAACAGTCGTTAATGGCTGTTCTTTTAAAAACAAATGAATGGAGGAGAAAGGTCAAAATAATTTTTGGGAGCTGGTGACTTCAAGCTTACATAACGAAATAAGTGACGAAGAGTTGGTTGAGTTGGATGTGCTTCTAAAAGATGAAAATAATAAAAAACTATACCAAGAGATTAGAACGCTAAAAAATGATGTAAAGGGTGCAAAAAATCTAAGGGGTGTTTCTAAATATAATTCGTGGGAAAGAATTTCCCATAAACTAAGACGTAAAAACATTCAGTTGGTATGGAGTATAACAAAATATGCTGCCATAATCGTTTTTGCCTTTTTAATGGGGAATGTAATTACAACTCAATTTAGTAAGCAGGAAGAAATTTCAGGATATGCTGAAGTGAAAGTCCCGCTCGGACAAATGTCTGAAATGACTTTGTACGATGGAACAAAGGTATGGTTAAACTCAGGTACCGTATTTAGTTACAATACCGATTTTGGTAAAAAAGAACGAAAAGTTACGCTTGTGGGAGAAGCTTTTTTTAATGTTACAAAAACCGGAACTCCATTTAAGGTAAAGTTTAAAGGCAAAGAAGTTGAAGTATTGGGTACCAAATTTAACGTGGTAGCATACGACGATGGAGATATTAGCCAGGTGACTTTGGTTGAAGGATCGGTAAATATTAATAATCCAAATGGTTCAGTTATTGCAACCCTCGAACCTTCGGAACAAATTACCATCGATGAAATTTCGCAAAAGGCAATAATTGAAAAAGTTGAAACTAATTTTTATGTTTCGTGGACAGATGGTAAAATTGTATTTGATGAGGAAACTCTTTCGAATATAACTGCAAAACTGGAACGTTGGTACAACGTAGAAATTAGGTTTGAAGATCCCTCTATTGCCGATCTTAAATTCTCGGGAACCATTCTCAAAAACAAACCTTTTGATCAGATTATTAAGGCTTTCGAACTTTTATTGCCATTAAAAATAGAATATACACATATCCCTGGAGGGAAAGATCTAACCTTGATATCAAAAAAATAATGCCTATGTAAAGAACCGAATTGACTTAAACAAAAAACGGCAGAGATGCTGGCACATCGCTACCGTTATTAATTTAAAAAACTCAGTAGTAATTTAAACCATTCAAATGTATGAAAAATCTATTAAAGATGGTTGGTGAACACCGGCCATTGAAGCAAATTTTAATTAAAATGAAGTTGACTTTTATATTCTTGCTGTTTGGACTTATTTCCGTGAGTGCATCGACTTACTCACAAAATACCCGACTTGATATTTCTATCAACGACAATAGCATTCTTGAGCTCTTTCGACAGATTGAAGAAAAAAGTGAATTCTATTTCTTTTTTCAAAAAGAAGATTTAGAAGAACAGGGTAACGTTACTTTAAACAAAGAAAATGCAAAAGTAACCGAGATTCTTGATGATGCACTTGACGGCAAAAAGCTGGAATATAAAATAGTTGACCGCTACATAATTGTTCGAAAAGAAGGACAAAATTTTGATGAAACGAAATTGTTATTAGCACAACAAAAATCAGTAACAGGTAAAGTAAGCGACGAAGAGGGACTGCCATTACCCGGGGTTACCGTTTTAGTAAAAGGAACAACGCAAGGAACAGTAACCGGTGGTGATGGAAGTTATTTACTTTCAGATGTACCAGATGATGCTGTTCTTATATTTTCTTTTGTTGGAATGCTCCCTCAGGAAATTCCTGTTGGAACGCAAAAACAAATTAATGTTGTAATGGCAATGGATGCCATCGGTATTGATGAAGTTGTAGCCATTGGTTATGGTACCATGAAAAAATCGAATATCACTGGTGCATTAACCGGAGTAAAAAGCGAAAATCTGGAAGAACGTAGTGTTTCTACCATGGAAGAGGCTTTGGCTGGTCAAATGGCTGGTGTTAGGGTACAACAATCGAATGGTGTTCCCGGTCAAAAAGCAATTATCAAAATTAGGGGAGTAAATACAATTGGTTCAGGAACAGAGCCTTTGTATGTAGTGGATGGAAGTACAGTTCCAGACCTTACCAATTTGAATATTAATGATGTTGAATCCTTACAGGTTCTGAAAGATGCTTCGTCGGCTGCAATATATGGAGCCAGAGGATCTAATGGTGTTATTCTGGTTACCACAAAATCAGGGAAATCAGGTAAACCTCAAATTACATTCGATAGTTATCTGGGAATGGAACAAGCTGAGAAACTTTATGATGTAATGAATAAGGAGGAAATGGTGAGTTATGTTACCTGGATGAGAAACGAAGCTTACAGGCGCGAAGTTGGTGGCGATCCTTCAACTCCTTGGATGGAAAGACCATCCAAATATCGTGTTCCACAAAACTGGATTGACGATTGGGATAACGGTTTGGCAAATTTACCTGACAACGACTGGCAAGATGAAGTGTACCGAAATGCATTGGTTCAAAGTTATCAGTTGTCTGTTGCAGGTGGAAATGAGAAAACAAAATATTTTATTTCGGGAAGATATTACGATCAGGAAGGTATTGTTATTACGACCGGAATGCAAAGAACCACATTCAGAGCTAAAGTTGATACCGAATTGAATAAACGTCTTCGAGTGGGATTAAATATAGCTCCTACTTTTTCAACCACGAACAATGCCGATATGACGGATAAAGAAAGTGTTGTGCATCACACGCTTTATATGAATCCTACCACAAATTTCGATGAGCAAACATACGATACTGCATTACCTCAGTGGTTTATTAATCCTATTGAAAAACTGAATAGAAGAACAGAAGAAGGAAGATCAACAAATATGTCATCAAACTTCTATGGTGAGTTGGATTTGATAAAAAATATGACTTTCAAATCTTCTTTTGGAATGTACACCCTTGATATGAATCAGAAGGTATTTTATCCAAAAGAAGTTGAAAATGGTCAGTTTGATTGGGGAAAATACCAAACAATGAAATCATTAAAGTGGCAATGGGAAAATACCTTAAAATATAAACTTGATCTTGAAGGTGGACATAATCTGAACTTCTTACTGGGACAGTCTTGTGAATACAGTCGTGTTTGGAATTCATACCAGTTTTCGAAAGGGTTTCCAAACAGCGCTGTTTATACTTTAAATGTGGCAACCGAACCTTTGGAATCAACTACCACTGAATACGAAATGTCCTTAGCTTCTTATTTTGGACGTATTCAGTACGATTATAAAGATAAATACCTTTTGTCGGTTAGTTCGCGTTACGATGGATCGTCTCGTTTTGGTAGCGATGTAAAATGGGGTTTATTTCCTGCTTTATCGGCAGGATGGAAAATCTCTGAAGAAGCATTTATGGAAAATGTGGAGTGGATTGATCATTTAAAATTAAGAGGAAGTTTTGGACTTGCTGGAAACGATGGAATTGGTAATTATAGATGGATTGGAACTGTGGGACAGTCGAATTATAATTTCAATAATCAATTGCAAAGTGGGTATGCACAATCAGGAGTAGAGAATAAAGATTTATCGTGGGAAATGACGCAGAGTACTGATATTGGTGTTGATTTATGGGCTTTTAAAAACCGCTTGCAATTTGCTGCCGATTATTACTCAAATACCACCAAAGACATTTTAATGAACGTGCCAATACCGGATCAGTCGGGTTACTCAAGTGTATTAAAAAATTACGGAGAAGTTCGTAACAATGGTATGGAAATGGAACTAACAGGTGTAATTTTGGATAAAGGACTAACCTGGGAATCTTCGTTAAATGTATCATACAATAAAAACGAAGTGTTAAAAGTTAAAGATCCATTTAATCAAAATTACGGTGGTATATATGCTCGTGTAGAAGAAGGACATCCATTGTATGCTTTTTACATGTTTAAAACCGATGGTTTATTGAGTCAGGCTGATATTGATGATCCGAAAGTTGCAAAATTGGCTGGAACAGAAGTTGGTGGTCGTAAGTATGTAGATACCAATAACGATGGAGAGATCAACGACGAAGATCGCACCTGGGTAGGTAATCCTTATCCTGAATTTATTTACGGCTTTACTAATCGCTTTTCTTATCATAACTGGGATTTTAGCTTTATGTTTCAGGCACAAACCGGAAGCGATGTATTATTTATGTTTGCAAGACAGATAGATGGTGGTAATAGTACTGGTACATATAATCAATTGAGTCGTTGGGCTTATTCTTATCGCTCTCCCGAAGAACCAGGCGATGGAAGAACTCCATATCCTTTCGCACGGAACACATCACGATGGAACGATACCGACCTTTACGATGCCTCTTATATTAGATTGAAGAACATAACTTTAGGTTATAATATACCAAGCGATTTTGCAAGTCGACTAGGTATTGCAGGCGCTCGTTTATATTTCTCTGGCGAGAATATCTTTACGCACTTCTTTGACAAAGATTTTCCCGGAGTTACTACTGAAGCCAACACTTCTAAAACAGGAAATGGTTTTGGTGCAGATTACGCCACTTATCCGCTGGCCCGAAAATTAAGTTTTGGTATTAAAGTTAACTTTTAATAAACATAATTATGAAATATAAAATATTATCAGTTATTGCAGGATTCTTACTGATTTTTACTTTCTCCTGTACCACCGACTTCCTTGATTTATACCCCATATCTTCTCAAACAACAGGAACGTTTTATCAATCGCAGAAAGATTTTGACCAGGCTCTAATTTCCTGTTATAAAAAATTGCAGGACTACTACGATGCATACTCTACTACAGAATATATTATGGAGGCTAAAACCGACGATGTAATGCCTGGCCCTTACGGTAGTTTGGATATTGCCCGTTTTATCGACGATGCGACCAACAGCACAACAGCTGCTTTTTGGAAAAACGGATTTAAAGTAATCAACACTTGTAATCAGTTTATTACCTATGTTGATGCTACCGATCTGGAAATTACAGATAAAGAAACAATGGTCGCTGAAGCCAAATTTATTCGAGGATTGGTTTATTTTGATATGGTACGTTTATTTGGTGGAATGCCATTGTACGATAAAGCTTATGATGTAGATGAATATTATACTATTCCGCGTTCAACTGTTGAGCAAACCTACGAATTTATTTATGCCGATTTTCAAGCGGCTGCGCAAGTATTGCCCGAGAGTTACACGGGTTCAAAAATAGGAAGCGCGACTTCTAATGCAGCAAAAGGATTCTTAGCAAAAGCGTATTTAACAAATCAAAAATACAATGAAGCACTTACTTTATTAAATCAGGTTATAAGTTCAGGCAAATATCAGTTTTTTAATAACTGGTCAGATATTTGGGATGAAGCCAATGATAATGGGACACAGGCATTGTTTCAAATTCAATTTATTTCAGGATCTACTAACAGAGATCAAGGCTGTCAGTACCTTACGTATTGTGCACCTCAAGATGTGGCTGTTGGAAGCATCCAGGACAATAAATATCCATTGGGTGG